>CAVOGE010000006.1:0-17185 GCA_963695195.1 uncultured Chloroflexia bacterium | reverse complement strand
AGCGTGTGGTGTGGGCCCGTGGATGCGTGGCGGATCTGGTCACCCGTCAAGCGTAGCGCCTGCGCGAGGGTTGGATTTCGACCGTCGGGTGCACCCGCGGCCGATACGCTGCGCAGATGGGACGTACCGAACGCGCCCGGCTCTCGGACCTGCGGACGGAAGTCGCGGAGCTGTACCGCGGGAATCGTCAGCAGGGATATGCCGCATGGCGATCCACCAGCTACGACTTCGTCTGCCCGTCGGTCGACACCTACCCGTACCAGTGGTTCTGGGACTCGTGCTTCCACGCGATCGTGCAGAGTCGACTCGACATCGGCCGCGCCGAGGCCGAGATCGTGAGCCTGCTCGCGAATCAGCAGCCGGACGGGTTCGTGCCGCACATGACCTTCTGGCAACACGAGCGGCCGGTCGATCCGACCGCCCCGTACCAGGTCGCGGGACGATCGCGACGCATCTCGGACAGCATGCAGCCTCCGGTGCTCGCCGAGGCGGTGGCCGCGGTGGCCCGCCGCGGTCGCGGCACCGCCTTCCTGCGCGAGGTGCTGCCCGCCGTGCGCCAGTTCTATGACTGGTGCGATCGGGTTCGCGACCCCGACCGCGATGGTCTGATCGCGGCGCTGGAGCCGCACGAGACGGGCATGGACCAGGCGCCGAACTTCGATGCGTACCTCGGTGTATCGGGTGGTGACCCGGCGGCGTTCGAGGCTGCCTGGCGTTCCCTCGCAGAGAAGAACGCGCGGCTCGGCCACGATTCGGCAGCCATCTTCGCCGCGGACAGGTTCGTGGTGGAAGAGGTTGCATCCAACGTGTTGTACGCCGAGAACCAGCGCCTCCTCGGCGGCCTGCTGACGCAGTTGGGCGACACCGAAGGGGCGGCCGATTTCGGCGCCCGGGCCGAGCACACGCAAGCCGCCCTGCTGGCCCGCTGCTGGGTACCGGAGACGGGGGACTTCAGCAGCCTGGCAGGCAACGACGAGACACCCCTTCCCGGGTCGACGGTGGCCGGACTGATGCCGATCCTGCTCCCCGTACTACCCGAGGCGATCGTCGAGCGGCTTGCGAGCCGCATGGCTGACCCAGCGGATTTCGGCACGCGGTACCCGGTGCCGAGCGTCTCGCGAGGGGATCCGGCATATCGCGCCGCGCCGCGCGGCACGGTGCTGTGGCGAGGTCAGTCCTGGATCAACATGAACTGGTACCTGGCCCGCGGCCTGCGGCGCCATGGTCGCGAGCAGCTTGCCCGCTCCATCGAGGACGCAAGCCTGGCGCTCGTCGAGCGCTCGGGCTTCCGCGAGCACTACAACCCCGAGACCGGCGTCGGGTATGGCGCGCTCGGGTTTGGCTGGTCGGCGCTGGTGCTCGAGATGCTGTCCGAGCGGGTTGAGCCAGATGGATCGGCTGGCTAGCCCTTCACCGACCCGCCGACGATGCCGCGCACGAAGTAGCGCTGCAGGCTGAAGAAGACCACCAGGGGCAGCGCCATCGACAGGAACGCGGCCGCCCCGAGCGCCTGCCAGCCGCCGCCGAGCGAGTTGACCAGGTTGGCCAGGTTGACCGTGAGCGGCAGGTTGTCGGGGTTCGCCGCGCCGATGTAGATCAGGGCCACGAGCAGATCGTTCCAGACAAACAGGAACTGGAAGATCGCCAGGGCCGCGATCACCGGCACGCTCATCGGCAGCGCCAGGCGGAAGAAGCTGGTCACCGGGCTGGCGCCGTCGATGGCCGCCGATTCGAACACCTCGCGCGGCAGACCGCCCATGTAATTGCGCAGCAGGTAGATCGCAAAGGGGAGTCCGTACCCGGTGTGAGCGAGCCAGACCGCCAGGAACTGGCCGTTGATGCCGAGCGTGGCGAACAGCCGGAGGATCGGGATCAGTGTGGTCTGCAGCGGAACGACGAGGAGACCGACGACGACCACGAAGAGGAGGTTCCGACCTCGGAACTCCATCCAGCTGAAGGCGAATGCCGCGAAGGCGGCGACCAGGATGGGGATCACCGTGGCGGGAATGGTGATGAACAGGCTGTTGATGAAGGCGTCGGCGATTCCGTTTCGTGCGAGAACGTGGGCGTAGTTCTCCAGCGTCAGGTCATACGGCGGCAAGAGGCCCTCCCACCACCCGCTGGCCGACACGGCTGCCGGCTGCCGGAACGAGTTGACCAGCAGGCCGATGGTGGGGAGGAGCCACACGATCATCAGGATTGCCAGGACCGCATGCACGCCGAAGCGCCCGCGCGCTCGCGCGAGCCAGCCTGGCCGGGTGCGGCCCTGCCGGGTCGAGGTCGCCGTGGTCATCGGACCGCCTCCTGCGAGCGGAACTGCCGGATGTTGAAGAGCATGATCGGCACGATGGCCAGCAGCAGGACCACGGCGATGGCGCTGGCGCGCCCGAAGTCGCCGAAGCTGAACATCTGCTTGATCATGAGGTTGGCGATGACATCGGTCTCGAGGTTGCCGCTGGTCATGGTGTAGACGATGTCGAACGCCTTGAGGGCGGTGATGACGATGGTGGTCGACACCACCGCCAGCGTCGGCACCAGCAGCGGGAAGATGATTCCGCGGAAGACCTGCCACTCGTTTGCGCCGTCCATCCTTGCTGCCTCGAGCAGCTCGGGGTTGATGGACTTCAATGCGGCAGAGATGATCACCATCGCGAACCCCGTCCACATCCAGGTCATCACCGCGATGAGCGCAAACGTGTTCAGGCTGAAGTCCTGCACCTGGAGGAACGCCACCGGTCCCGTGCCGACCGTGTCGAGCGCCGCATTGAGCGTCCCGATCTGGGTCTGCCCCGGCGGCCGGTATTCGTACATGAACTTCCAGATCACCCCGGCGGCCACCATGCTGACCGCCAGCGGGACGAAGATCACGCTCTTCGCCACCGACTCGTACCGGACGCGATCGACGAGCACCGAGATGAGCAGTCCGATTCCCACCGTGAATGCGGTCAGGAAGACCACCCACAGGACATTGTTCTTCAGCGCCGAGAGGGCGCTGTCATTGGAGAAGAACCAGGCGTAGTTGGCAAGCCCCACGAATTCCGTGCCCGCCTTGTCCTGGAGACTGCGAAGGATGGTCCCGATGGTCGGGTAGACCAGGAACACACCCAGGAAGCCGAGCGCGGGTAGCAGCCAGAGCCACGGCCGGATCTGCGGTTGCCGGCGGCCGCGGAAGAGGCGGAGCACCTGCTCGGTGCCCCAGATGTAGCCGACCAGGACACCCGGAACACCCACCACCACGATGATCGCGGTGATCAGCCGGTCGTCCACGGGCTACCTCCCTCCTTCGCCGTCCGGTGCTGGGGTGGAGTATGGCCGAGGAGCGGCGCGTGCCGCCCCCCGGCCGGTCGTTACGGCCGGTCGAAGCCTACTCGCTGTAGGCGTCCGCCGCGACCGCATCGAGAGCGGAAAGGGCCTGATCGATCGTGATCGAGCCGTTCGTCAGGCTCACCATGTTCGACCAGAACGCCTCGTTCATTGCCGCCGGCATCTGGTCGGAGGCGTCGAACACGAGCATCTCAGCGTTGGCCACCATGGAACCCATGGTGGCGCTGATGTCGTCCGGATAGTCGGACGCGTTCTTGTTGGCAGACAGCGCGCCACCGATTCGGACCCAGATGTTCTGGGCGTCGGCGGTGACGAGATAGCGCATCAGGGACTTGGCTGCGGGGGTGTCGTGGAACATGCCGAACAGGTCCCCGGCTCCCTCGACGGCGTTCGCGTATGCGTCGGTGATCGACGGGAATGGGAACGCGTTGTAGTCGGTACCGGCGGTCCGATTCACGAAGTCGCCGAGCCCGGTGATGAAGCTCGCCTGGTGGAAGAACTCACACCCCTGCGGGCTGGTGAAGAGCGGGTCGCCCGCGGTCAGGAAGCTCGTCGCGACGGCATTGGTGCCGCCACCGAAGCTCTTGGCCACGACATCGTTCATGTAGACCTCGAAGGCTCCCCGGATCTCGGGCGAGTTCCAGGCCAGCTCTCCGGCCCACCACTGGTTGTAGACGTCAGGTCCGGCCTGATGCAGCACGATCTGCTCGATCCAGTCGGTGGCCGGCCAGCCCGACGCGGCGCCGGACTCGATGCCGAGGCACCACAGCGCCTCTGCGCTGCCCTGGTTCGCGGCCCCCTCGGTGAGCAGGTCATCCCAGGTTGCAGGAGCACTGCCCGTGTAGTCGTGCAGCCCGGGGTTGAACCAGATCAGCCCCTTGACCGACGCCTTGATGAAGACGCCGAAGGTCGACCCGTCGGCCTGTCCGAGGCTCACGAGACCAGATGCGGTCTCGCTCTCGTACGTCGCGACATCCAGGACGCCATCGAGCGGCTTCAGGGCACCGGCCGCTGCGTACTCGGCCATCTGGCCGGGGCCGGGGAGTCCTGCCAGGTCGGGCAGCACCCCCGACGCCACGCCGGTGGTCAGGATCGTGTTGATGTCCCGGGTGCCGGTGTACTTCACCGTCGCGCCGGTCGCGGCCTCCCACGGGGCGACCATCGCCAGGAAGGCCTCTTCCTCGGCGTCTCCCCACGTGCCGATGACCGTCACGGACTGGCCGGTGAGGTCGTCGGGGTTCATGCTTTCGCCCGCACTGGCCGAAGGGCCGCCGCTGGTGCCAGGTGAAGCGCTGGGTGAGGTCGAGGTACAGGCGGCCAGGACCAGGCCCAGCGCCATCAGAGGTGCGAGGTAACGTGTGCGTGTCATGAATGGAAGTCCTCCTCGATTGCGGCGGCTTGTGCCGTCGTCGTGAACGTCTCAGTCGGTGAGTGCCGCCTCCGTACGCGAGTCGATACGATCAATTCCGCCCATCAGAACCGCCAGCTCGACCCGTTGCCAGGCGGTATCCGGGGCACGAAAGACGCTCCATGGGCCGCGCGTTCGCGCCACGCTGACGAGGTAGCGCTGAGACGCGCGGGCAAGGGCGTCATCGGCCATGCAGCATCGTCCTCTCTGTTCGAGATGTTCGGGGGCGGCTGAAAGCCGCCGTCTCATGGCTCGGCAATGGTAGACCACACGTCGCGAACCTGCACCTTGTTACGCTCGCTGCCGTTGACTGGCGGCTGCCCAGATCACCCGGCGCCACGCGCACGGGGTGGCTACAACGGCCAACCTGCGTCCCCTTGATCTCCACGGTGATCACCTGATGACCATTCGGCCAGCCACGGACTCGCCTTGGAGGCCCACGACCGGTTACATGGCCGTTGTGCGCACGGGGTGACCACCAGTGCGTCACAGCCGTGGGCGGCGATGGCCTAGCTCAGCCCCCACAGGTCGCCGACCGTGAAGCCGTCGGGGAACGGGTCCTGCGGATCCACCTCGAACTGCGTACGACCGGTGATCCACGCGCTGCCGGTGAGTTGCGGCACAACCGCCCGGTAGGGCCCAACCGTCGTCTCGCGCAGGAGGCGGCCGGTCCATGCGGTGCCCATGATCCCCTCGTGGACGTAGTCCTGGCCGATCCCCAGCTTGCCGCGGGCATGCAGCACGGCCATCCGGGCGCAGGTGCCCGTACCGCATGGGGATCGGTCCAGCACGCCGGTGAACGACTCGGGGCGTGACCAATCGAGGGTGCCCGAGGAGACGACGACGGTGTTCTTGCCGTGCGCGCCCGCGAGGGTGGGCGGCGCGGTCAGCTCGACGATGCTGATGCCGGCGATCTCCGGGTGGTCGGGGTGGGCAACCGGAATCTGCTCCCGGGCCGCCGCCTTGACCATCTCCCCCAGCCGAACGATGTCGCGCCCCTCGTCCGGCGTGAGCTGTAGTCCGAGCGCTGACGCCTCCACGATCGCGTAGAACATCCCACCCCAGGCGACGTCCACCTTCACCCGGCCGATCCCCGGCACCTCCACTGGCGCGTTCAGCTCGATGGCGAAGGCGGGCACGTTCTCGAAGGTGATGGAGGTGGCCCTGCCGTCGCGCACCTCCGCGCGCACGCGGATGAGTCCGGCCGGCGCCTCCAGCGTCAGCTGGGTGATCGGCTCGGTGACCGGGACCAGCCCCTCCGCGATCAGCACGGTCGCGGTGCAGATCGTGTTGGATCCGCTCATGGCCGGGTATTCGGCCTGCTCCATGATCACGAAGCCCGCATCGGCCTGCAGATCGGTGGGAGGCAGCACCACGTTGGCGCAGAGTGCCGGGTAACCCCGCGGCTCACGCAGCATCAGCTGCCGCAGCCGATCCCCGTGCTCGGCGAGGTGGTTGCGCTTCTCGAGCATCGTCGCGCCGGGCACGTCGTGGACGCCGCCGATGATCACCCGGCCGGGCTCACCCCCGGCGTGGGCGTCGACCGCGGTGATGATCGGATCAAGCCTCATGCCTGGAGTGTGGCACGACTGCGCTAGCATCGGTTCGTGTCCGAATCGAGCGACCTGTTGGACGCAGCCGAGGCACTCGCGGCGCGGGGCGAGCCGATGGCGCTGGCCACCATCGTTGCCACGCGCGGTTCGACCTACCGGCGTGCAGGTGCACGGCTGCTCATCCCGGCCGAAGGCGAGCCGATCGGCAACATCAGCGGTGGGTGCCTGGAGGGTGATGTGGCGCGCATCGGTCGCGAGGTGCTGGCCTCGGGTGAGCCGCGCCTGGTCGAGTTCGACCTGACCGCCGATGACGACGCGGTGTGGGGCTACGGCCTCGGCTGCAACGGGGCGATGGAGCTGTTCATCGAGCCCACACCCGGGGCCCTTGAAACCGTCGCGGCTCTGCGCTCCGGATCGGGCCGGTGCCTGGTGACTCCGCTCACTGGACCGGAGGTCGGCTCACACCGCCTGGAGACCGATGGCGCCGCTGCCTCGGTGCTGTGCGACGGTTCACCGCGCGTGGAGGAGGTCTCCGGCGAGCGGGTCTTCTTCGAGCCGATGCTCCCGCCGTTTCGGCTGGTCGTCTGCGGTGCCGGCCACGACGCGATCCCGCTCGTCCGCCAGGCGGCCGAGCTTGGATGGCGGGTGGTGATGGCCGATGTCCGGCGGGCGCTGCTGACCGACGCGCGGTTCCCAGGCGCGGCAGAGTTCAGTGCGGCCGATCCAGCGGACGCGGCCGGATCGCTCGCGCCCGACGAGCGTACCGCCGTGGTGCTGATGAGCCACAACTACCTGCGCGACATTGCCTACCTGGGTGCGCTGCTGGATTCGCCGCTCGCCTACCTGGGCGTGCTGGGGCCCCGGGGGCGCACCGTGCAGATGCTCGACGAGCTCGGGCGCCCGGAGGCGATGAACCGCCTCCACGCGCCGGCTGGCCTGGATATCGGTGCGGAGGGACCGGAAGAGGTCGCACATGCCATCGTCGCCGAGATCCTGGCGGTTACTCGCCGGCGCGAAGGCGGGCCGCTCCGTGACCGCGGTGCCCCCATTCATGGCGGCGACCCGGTCTAGGCGACCGGAACCGCGACCGCCTCTTCGAGGCGCTGCAGCAATGCCGGCGAGCCGAGCCGCGTGAAGATCTCGCGGGCCTCGGTCGCCGCGGCGGCCACGTCGGCGCTCTCGCCACCTACGAGGCGCACGTAATCGAGCTGGCACAGGGCGAGATCGAACCACGACTCAAGGTTGCGCCACTGCCGCATGGCGTCGCGATACCCCGCTGCCGCCTCGTCCGCCTGGCCAGTCAGGGCCGCGATGCCGGCGTCCAAGCTCCGCAGGCTGGCGTTGATGGCGCGGCCACGGCTTCCAGTGGAGCGGAGTTGGTCCACCGCAGCTCGTGCCAGCGTCGCGTTTCCCGCCCACAACGCCGCCCGGGCAGCCAGCGGCGATTCGGTGGTGACATAGCCGGCGTTGAGCGCGGTAGCCGCTGATGCCGCGGCGTACGCATCGGCGAAGCGTCCCTCCACAAGGGCAATCCATGCCTTGAGCGAATCCACTTGCCCAACCACTCCGGGCTCATCGCTGCCCCGTGCGAACGCTTCCGCGCGGGCCAGTCCTTCGGCGTAGGGGCGCCCCCGGAGCACGTTCGGCAGGGCGGCGATGGTGTCGACCTGGAATCGGTCCACCGGATCGAGCTCGAGCGATGCCAGGTCGCTGGTGATCGCCACAGCACGATCCCACTCTCCAACGTGGATGCCCAATTCGATGGCGTTGAAGCCGGTGGTGGCCATCATCTCCAACCTGCCGCTGCGCTTCGCCTCCTCGAACCCCTCCGACGCGATCCGCAACGCTCCCAGCGGGTCTTCGACACCGAGGACGCTGCTCAGGTTGATCCGCGCACGGAGGGCGGCGTAGGAGAGACCATAGGAAGAGCTCATCTCGAGGACGCCGCGAAGGCCGGCAACCGCCTCACGGTTCCGCCCGCCGAAGCCCAAGGCGGTCGCCCTCGTATTCAACAGGTCCGCGATCTCCGGAACCATGTCAAGCCGTTCAGCAAGTGGCAGCGCGCGGTCTGCCCACTCGACCGCGAGCGCGGTTTCGCCGTGCAGCATGTGAGCCCGTGACAGCGCCGCCCAGACGGCGACGATGCTCGCCTCATTCTCGAGCTCCGCCAGCGCGGGCAACGCCGCGGTGATCTCCTCGATCGCCGCGGCCGGCTGGGCGAGGGTCGCCAGCAGCAGGCCAAGCCCCGCGATGGCCGCCGCCTCGCTCGGCTTGTGGCCTGCCTCCCGAGCGGCGACCACCGCGCGACGCAGCGAGGCCTCGGCTGCCTCGTAGCGGCCAGCCGCCCGACCCGCCTCCCCGGCGCGCCGCAGGAGCCCCGACTGCTGCTCTGCGCCGGCGGCAACCTCGAGTGCGAGCTCGAAGAAGCGGACCGCCTGCTCGTGCGAGCCGAGCGCCGTTGCGCGCTCGGCGGCTCGCCGCAGCAACTCACCGGCATGGACGCGGATCTGTTCAGCATCGTCGTCCTCGGGCGCGCTGCGGTATGCGTCGAGGTAGTGCGCCGCGGTTGCGTCCACGATCTCTTCGTCGTCGAACGACTCGAAGTACTGGCCGGCGGCGAGATGCACGACCTTGCGATCGCGCTTGGTCAGCGTCCCGTAGGCGACCTCGCGAACCAGGGCCTGCACGAAGCCGTACTGGCCGCGCTCCGGGGATTTCGGATCCATCTCAAGCACCAGCAGCTCGCGCTTGACGAGGGTGCGCAGGCGGGCTTCCAGGTCGTCGCTCTGCCCGGTGACGGCAGCCAGCGCACCGACGGTAAAGGTCTGGCCCAGGATGGACGCGTATTGGAGCAGCGAACGGTCGGTCGCGTCGAGGGAGTCCATCCGTGCCGCGATAAGCGCCTGCAGCGTGGCGGGAACCGCAAGCGCACTCAGGTCACCGGTCGGCCGGTAGGCCCCGTCCTGCAACTCCAGCCGCCCGTCCTGGAGCAGCATGCGCACCGTCTCCACGGCGTACAGCGGGATCCCCTCGGCGCGCGCAACAATCTGCTCCACCGACTGGGCGGGAAGTCCCGGCACCAGGCTGGACAGGATCTCGCGGATCACCTCATCGGGCAGCGCCTCCAGGGCAAGGCTCGTGAAGTTGCGCTGACCCGCGCCCCAGGTCGGGCGGCGGTCGAGGAGCTCGGGCCTCGACAGGGTGATGATGTAGATCGCGTAGCCGCGGCTCCATTCAAGCATGTGGTCGATGAAGTCGAGCTGCCCCGCATCGGCCCAGTGGAGATCCTCGAAGACCATGACCACCGTGCCTTCGCCGGCGACGCGCTCGAAGAAGGTCCGCCACGCGGCGAACAGCTCCTCGCTGCCGCCCGTATCGGTCTCGGCGATGCCGAGCAGCTGCGCGAGCTTGGGCTCCATCCAGCGACGCTCGGTCTCGTCGGGGACGTAGGTTTCAAGCGTATTGGCCAGTTTCGCGCGGGTGCTGGCAGCGTCTTCGAGCTCAACCACGCCGATGCGGCCGCGGACCATCTCGCCGAGCGCCCAGAAGCTGATCCCCTCGCCGTAGGCCGGGGACCGGCCCTGGTGCCAGAGCACCGTCGCGGCGATGCCGTCGATGTACTTGAGGAACTCCCACGCCAGCCGACTCTTGCCGATCCCCGCCTGGCCGATGATCGAGACGAGCCGGGCCCGCTTCTCGCGCGGCGCCGCGTGGAAGAGCTCCTTCACCAGCCGCAGCTCGGAGTCGCGGCCCATGAAGGGCGCCTCGAGCTGCTCGCCGCGACCCACGCCGCCGCGCTGTGCGACGACCCGCAGGGCCCGATACGCCGGCACCGGGCTGGCCTTCCCCTTCAGCTCCTGCTCGCCGGCCGGCTCAAAGACGATCGCCCTTTCCGTGGCGCGGAAGGTCGCCTCACCGACGAGGACGGTTCCCGGCGCCGCGACGGACTGCAATCGCGAGGCCGTGTTGACGAGGTCGCCGGCGACCATCCCCTGGTTTGATGCGCCAAGCGTGACCGCCGCCTCCCCGGTGAGAACGCCGACCCGGGCGCTCAGCTTCTGGTCATCGCTGCCCAGGCGGCTCACCGCATCCACCAGGTCGAGCGCCGCGCGAACAGCGCGCTCGGCATCGTCCTCATGGGCCACCGGCGTCCCCCAGACGGCCATCACCGCGTCGCCGATGAATTTCTCGACCGACCCGCCGTAGTTGGTGATGATCTCCTGCGCCACGCCGAAGTACTCGGTCAGCTGTTCTCGCACCGCTTCCGCGTCGCGTGACTCGGACATCGTGGTGAAGCCGACCAGGTCGGCGAACATGACCGATACGAGCTTGCGTTCGGCCACGCTGCTCGCCTGGCCGATCTCCGGTGCCGCGGCGCCGTTGGTGGTCGCCGTCGCCACGGGCGTACCAGCCGCTTGCAGGCCAACGCCGCATTCAGGGCAGAATTTGGGCGCTCCCTCGTACCCAACGCCGCACGCTGGACATGCCTGCTGCATGCGAGTGCCGCATTCTGCGCAGAACTTCTGGTTTGGGCTCGCGGCGGCGCCGCAGGACGGGCACGACATTGGGGCGACAGAGTATCGCGTGCGGGCGGCAATGACCAGCCTGCCGCTGCAGGCTTCTACCCGCCGATGTAGCTCATCTCCACCTTGACCAGGCCGGTCGTCTCCGCCGAGCGAATTTCCGAGTACCGGTCCGTCCGTGCCACCCAGAGGGAGCGCAGGTGCGCCTCGAGGTCGGCGTCCGAGGCGTCGGCACGCACGAGCGCGCGCAGGTCATGCCCCGCAGTGGCGAAGAGGCACGTGAAGAGCTGCCCGTCGGCCGAGACCCGGGCACGGGAGCATGCCCCACAGAACGGCCGGCTCACCGATGCGATCACGCCGATCTCGCCCGCGCCATCGGTGTAGCGGTAGCGCTCCGCCACCTCGCCCGGATGCGTGGGAGCCATCGGTTCGAGCGGAAACTCGGCCCCCACGGTCTCGAGGATCTCGGCCGCGGTCACCACCTCGTCGAGCCGCCAGCCGTTGGAGTGGCCGACGTCCATGTACTCGATAAACCGCAGCACGCGCCCTGTCCCCCGGAAGCGACGCGCCATGGGGAGCACCGCATGCTCGTTCCACCCGCGCTTCACCACCATGTTCACCTTGATCGGGCCCAGGCCGGCCGTCTCCGCGGCGTCGATGCCGGCCAGGACGCGCGCCACCGGCACCCCGGCATCGTTCATGCGCATGAAGGTGTCGTCGTCATCAGCGTCGAGGCTGACGGTGACCCGACGCAGGCCAGCTTCCGCCAGGGCGCTGGCGTGCTCACCCAGCAGGACGCCGTTGGTGGTGAGCGTCATGTCACGGACACCGGAGATGGCGGCCAGCCGCGCGACCAGGTCCGGCAGGTCGCGACGCACGAGCGGCTCGCCGCCGGTGAGCCGCACCTTCTCGACCCCCAGCCGCGTGAATACCGCCACCAGCCGCGCGATCTCCTCGAAGGTGAGCAGCTCGGCGCGCGGCAGAAAGGCATGGTCACGCCCGAAGAACTCGCGTGGCATGCAATAGACGCAGCGGAAGTTGCATCGGTCGGTGACACTGATCCGCAGGTCGTGCAGCGGGCGTCCCAGGGTGTCGCGTGGGGCAGGGGGCAGATCAAGCTCGGGCATGGGCGCAGATCGTGACAGTCCGCGTGCCGATTGCCAAACGACGTCGCTTCCCGGAGGTCAGTTCTGCAGGCACGCGTTGGCGTAGTAGATCGGGATGTCGAGTGCCGCGTGCAACGCGACGGGCAGCAGCAACGAGCCGGTGCGCAGGGTGATCGCCCCGAGAGCCAGGCCCGCGGCAGCGGTGGCTGCCATCACCGGCAGCGGTGAGCCGGCAAAGTCGCCGCCCACGCCGTGGGCCAGGCCGAAGGCGGCCGCCTGGACCGCCATCGCCAGGAATGGTCCGCGCCAGCGCATGAGCCAATGGAGCAGGGCTCCGCGGAACACCGTCTCTTCCATCAGGGCATTGGCCATCGCGAAGACCAGGGCCGGGGCCACGGCCGCCAGATCGCCCAGGGCGACAGGCAGCGGCCCGAAGAATGGCTCTGCCACTGCTGGACCGATGAAGGTTGCCGCGAAGCCGACCGCCCCAAGGGCGCCCGCGGCCAGCCCAAGCTCTCTCCGCGATACCCGCCGCAGGCCGATCTCCGCGGCCGTCGAGCCGAGCAGCCAGACGGTCAACGCCACAGAAGCCAGAACAAGCACCGCACCGGCAGCCCGGTACATGGCGAAGGGGGCGAGCAGATCCGCGCAGGTGCTGCCGTCCCGCGCGCTCGCCGGCAGTTCGACGCCACTCCACGCCATGCCCAGGACGACCAGCAGGGCGGCCGCGTAGGCGAACCGCTCGGATGCATGCGCTGCGGTGCCGATCCGGGCTCTCCACAGACTCGCCAGGAATCCGAGCAGTAACAGGACGAGCATGGGCGGCCGCAGCGCTTCGATTGCCGCCCCTGCCAGCAGCAGGACGAACGGGACGCCAGCGAGTACTGCTCGAGTGCGCCTCATGCCAGATGGTGCGTGGGCCATGACGCGGTTGGGGCTGATGGCCGAGGATACGTCGCTTCCGCTCTGAGCGTGGCAGGATGGCACCGATGGCTCCCGATTCATCGGCCCTGCTTGCCAGCCTGCGCAGCACAGTTGGCCCGGACCACGTCCTGACCGACGCCGACCTGCGCGCCTCATACGAGACCGACTGGTCACGCCGCTGGCACGGCGACGCACTGGCGGTCGTTCGACCGGCGTCGGCCGACGAGATGGTCGCGGTGGTGCGCGCCTGCACAGCCGCGGGCGTCGCGATCATCCCGCAGGGAGGCAACACCGGCCTGGTCGGCGGCTCAGTCCCGCGCAGCGGCACCCCACGGCAGCAAGTGGTGGTCTCGACGCTCCGCCTCCGCGACCTCCTGCCGGTCGATGCGCTCGCCGGCGAGGTGACGGTCGGCGCCGGCGTGACCCTGGGCGCGCTGCAGGCCCACGTTCGTCCGGCTGGGTTCGGCTTCGGGGTGGACCTCGGTGCGCGCGACTCCGCGACGATCGGTGGGATGGTCGCCACAAACGCGGGAGGCATCCACGTGCTT
Organism: uncultured Chloroflexia bacterium; assembly: GCA_963695195.1. Classification (GTDB taxonomy): domain Bacteria; phylum Chloroflexota; class Limnocylindria; order QHBO01; family QHBO01; genus CF-167. The sequence continues at coordinate 3,799 of CAVOGE010000006.1, read as the reverse complement.
CGTCACGGCCCGATGCGAATGCAGATCGTCGGGATCGAGGCCGTCCTCGCCGACGGCAGCATCGTGCGGCGGCTGCCCGGCATGCTGAAGGACAACTCCGGGTATCACCTGCCGTCGCTCCTCGCCGGCAGCGAGGGGACCCTGGCGATCATCACCCGGGTGCACCTGCGGCTTGTTCCGCTCCTCCCCCGACGGGCGGTCGCGCTGCTGGCCCTCGATGACACCGCGGCCGCCGTGGCACTGGCCGGCGCCTTCCGCAGCGGCCTGCCCTCGCTCGCGGCCGCGGAGCTCTTCTTCGACGACGGGCTGGCCCTGGTGCTCCGGCGCGGGGGTGGGGAGTCGCCGTTCCGGGATCGATATCCCTCCTACCTGCTCCTGGAGGCCGAAGGCACCGTAGATCCGAGCGATGACCTGACGGCCGCCATCGACACCGCGGGCGAAGTCGTGCGCGACGCGGTGCTGGCATCGGATGGACCGGGCCGCGAGCGGCTCTGGCACCTGCGCGAGGGCCATACCGAGGCGATCAACGCGGAGGGGATCCCCCACAAGCTCGACGTGGCGCTACCGCTCGGTCGCCTCGCCGAATTCGTGGACCGTGTCCGCGAGGGAGTGGGGGAGGCGGCACCGGGTGCCGCGTGCTACCTCTACGGGCATGTCTGCGATGGAAACCTGCATATCGGCGTCATCGGTCCTCCGCCGGAGGACGAGGCGGTGGACGCAGCCATACTGCGGCTGACGATCGAGATGGGCGGCACCATCAGCGCCGAGCACGGGATCGGTGTCGCCAAGGTGGACTGGCTGGAGGCCCACCGCGGTGCCGCCGACGTCGCGGCGATGCGCGCCATCAAGCGCGCGCTGGATCCTGCCGGGACCCTCAACCCGGGTGTCATCTTCCGCGACTGAGGTGCAACCGAGGGCGAATCGCGGTAGGGTGGCCCACCACACAGAAGACGACAGGGAGAACACGAGATGGGCAAGTTCATGGATGTGCACAGCGGCTTTCACGGCGTCTCGCAGGAAGAACTGGTGAAGGCACACAACGGCGACCTGGCGATCGAGGCCGAGGAAGGCGTCCATTTCGAGACCGCATGGGGCGACCCGGTCAGCGGGAAGGTCTTCTGCCTCTCAACGGGTCCCTCGAAGGAAGCCGTGCAGCGCATTCACGAGCGCAATGGAATCCCCACCGACGAGATCTACGAGATCGCGCTCGAAGTCTGATCTCAGGGGAGGAGCAGCAGCTTCAGTCCGGCAAGCAGCAGCACGGCCGCGAGGGAGCGGCGCACCCAGGGCGCCGGCATACGGCGGCTGCCCAGCTCCGAACCGATCACGCCGCCGATCGCCACCGCCACCAGCCAGAGCGGCAGCGCTGACGGAAGTGAGCCGACGCTGGCGTAGTTGCCGGCCAGACCGGAGATCGAGTTGGCCAGGATGAACGCGGCTGAGGTGCCGGCCGCGAAGCGGGTCCCGGCCCAGCCCGCGGCGAGCAGCAGTGGGGTCAGGAAGATCCCGCCACCGGTGCCGGTCAGTCCGGCCAGCAGGCCGATACCCGCGCCGCTCGTCACCGCGGCGGGCATCGGCGCACGGGGTGCGAACTCGTCGCGCGGCCGCGCCGCCGTCCAGCCGAAGCGCGCCGCCGCCACCAGCAGCACCGCGCCCACCAACGGCCGATAGATCTCGCCGGGGAGCGTCAGCGCGCCGCCGAGAAACGCCGCGGGGACAGACCCCGCAAGGAAGGGGATCAGCGAAATCGGTCGGACGAACCCGGCTCGCCAGAAACGGAGCGTGACGATGCTGGCTACGCCGATGTTGAGGACGAGGGCGGTCGGCTTCATCACGTCGGGCGCCACGCCGGTCAGCGCCATCGCGGCCAGGTACGCCGAAGCGCCCCCGTGGCCAACCGAGCCGTAGAGGATTGCCGCCACCAGGAAGAGCGCGGCCAGCACCAGCGAATCCGGCGACAGCAGGTCGGTCACCGCCCGATCCTACGGCGTCACGGCTGCCAGATGCGCGTCTCCGGGCGGAAGATTGCCCACGCGAACCAGAACGGCGAATCGGCCACGACCGGGGCGAGTCGTCTGCCGGTCAGCGGACCCTCGGTCGCCATCCCGGTGAAGTCCCAGGTGCTGCCTGTCTGCAGGTCGCGCATGGTGCCGTCGCCGGCAGCCTCGAAGTCGAGCAGGTCGTCGTCAAGTTGCCGCACGAACGCGGCCGCCGAGCCGACTTCGTCGCCGCCGGCAACGGTGCTGCTGCCGAGCCCCGACACGACTCCCGGCGCGAAGATGATGACCAGCGGCATACCGCCGACCTCGTCGTTCACCACGCGTTCGGCCGCCAGGTCGGGGAATGGATAGGCGGCCGCCTCGTCTCCAAGCGTGACTGCGAGTACCCGCACCTTTGGCGAAAGGCGACCGTCCAATAGCGTCACGTCGTCGAGGAGAAACGGGCTGGTATCGATCCTGTCGTAGCCGATGTATGGGTTGCTCCCGTAGGAGCGACTGTGGCCGGTCTCTCGCGACAGCACCGTGCCCTCGGGGTTGCGTCCTGCGAACTGCTGCCAGCCCATCAGCTGCGACGGCAGGAACTCCAGCTGGCTCCCCGTCAGCTCGCCGACGATCGCCTGGCCGATGGCCTGCTGCCACCAGCTCTCGGTGGCTCGATCGAACATGACCATGTCCGAGTGGCGCAGCATGCCGCTGACGCCGAACTGGTGAAGCGTCCCGTCCAGCCGCCGGTCAAACACGATTGCGGTGTGGCACAGCGGACAGAAGGTGACCGCGATCGGGACGTCCCCCAAGGTGTCGTTGGCGATCTCGTGCCAGATCAGGATCTGGATCGGGTAGGCGCGTGCCTCGCCGTTGATCTCGACGGCGATCACCGGCTCCGCGGCTGCCAGCCAATCGACGTCCGCCACCCGCTCGTACTGTCCGGCGTCGAGCGCCGGGATTCCGTCCTTGCCGGGGCCGCCGCTGATGATTTCGGCAAGTGGGACCGAGTGGAGGGAGAAGTCGGTCTTCCAGCCGTCGGTGCTGAAGCGTGGCATGTCGTCCTCCGTTGGTGCCGCGGTTGGAGAGCTGGAGGCTGCCTGGCGGCCGGCCGGACCGGCGCATGCGGCCAGCACGACACTTGCCGTGATCAGCGTTGCGACAAGAAGACCGCCATGCACCCGGCTACCGTGGCAGGTGCACGAGCCCCGCGCTGTAAGGCCGCTGACGCGGCCAACAGGATCAGCCGCCGGCGGCCTCGATGAACAGGAAGCCCAGCACGCGGGCGACCGTCGGGAAGGCGTGGATCGTGTCGGCCAGGACGGTCAGGGGCGTCTGGAGCTTTACCGCCAGGACCGCTTCGTGGATCGCCTCGCTGGCGCCCGGTCCGGCAATGAAGGCGCCGATCAGGGTGCCCGCCGGGCGGTCGACCACGATCGTGACGTGCCCGGAGGCCTCGGCCGCGTAGCCCTTGGCGCTGGTCGCCAGGTCGGCGGTGAACTCCTTCGCATCGATGCCTCGAGCCTGGGCCTCCTCGAGCAGCAGGCCGACCGAGCCGGTCTCCGGATCGGTGTAGACGGCCCGCGGGATGGCCCGGTAGTCGGGCGTGACGTCGTCGCCCAACGCGATCCGTGCTGCCATCTCTCCCTGGTAGTGGCTGACGTGGGTATGCATCTCCGGCCCCGCAGGGTCACCTGCCACGTAGACGTCCGGCGCGATCCGGAGTCGTGCGTCCGGCGCGAGTCGGCCCGACGAGGCATCCACCCCGATCGTCTCGAGGCCCAATCCGTCAAGCGGGAATGCGCGCCCGATCGCGA
>CAVOGE010000005.1:0-9938 GCA_963695195.1 uncultured Chloroflexia bacterium | reverse complement strand
CAGGGCCCGCTCCTGCGACACCTATACTGGCGAACGGGCCAGGCTCGCCGCGCTCGCCGGGGGCGGCCCTCCAGGAGCCGTCGATTGCCTGACTCTCTGCCCGCCGCCCAACCTGTCCCGGGTGCCCGCTCGCTCGCCGGCGCCAGGGTGACGATGCTGGTGCGCAACGCCTTCACCAACGATTCTCGAGTCGAGCGCGAGGCGGCGACCCTGGTCGACGCGGGCTGCGCGGTCACGGTCGTCTGCCACGCCGGGCCGGGGCTGCCGACCGTCGAGAACCGCGATGGGTATGTCGTGGTGCGCGTGGCGCGCAGTGCGCAGCGGCTCCCCGGGCTCCGTTTCGCGAGCTATCGGCGGCGCCTGCTAGCTGCCCTGCGCGCGGCCCGGCCGCAGATCCTCCATGCGCACGACACCGATGCCCTCGAGCCGGTCGCGAGCACCGCGCGTCAGCTCGGCATCCCCTTCGTGTACGACGCGCACGAGCTGTGGCTGGCGCGGCCCCGACGCGGGCGTTCGGGGCTCTACCACTGGCTCGGCACGCGCTACTACGCGGCCATCGAACGACGCTTCATGGCACGCGCCGCAGCGACCATGGTGGCGAACCCCCCGGTTGCCGGACACCTTGCCCGCATCTACGGGATACCCGAGCCGCGACCGGTGCCGAACTACCCGCAGCTCCGTGAGGCGGGTCCGCGCTCAGAGCTTCGCTCCCTCCCTGGAGGCGAGGCGATCGATTCGAATCGCCGGACCGTGCTCTTCATCGGTGGGATCATGGCCAACCGGGGAATCGAACAGCTGGTCACTGCCATGGGCGATCTGCCCGAGCTGCAGCTCGTGTTCCTCGGTTCCGGCGGCCACCAGCCCGTGGTGGCGGCACTGGCAGAGTCGCTGGGCATGGCGCAGCGCACGCACTTCCTCGCACCGGTCCCCCCGCTGGAGGTGATCGGGTACGCGCGCTCGGCCGACATCGGGGTGTCGGTGCTCACCGCCGACAACCTCAACAACCGGTATTCGTTGCCCAACAAGCTCTTCCAGTGCATGGCTGCCGGTCTGCCGGTGGTGGCGAGCGACTTCCCGCAGGTCCGCGCGGTGCTTGACGCGACCAATGGCGGGGGAGCTGCTGGCATCCTCGTTGACACCGGTCGCCCCGCCGAGATCCGCGCGGCGCTTGCCACCCTGCGCGACGATCCCGCGAGGTCGCGGAGGATGGGGGCGGCGGGGCGTCGCGCATTCGAGGAGCGCTTCAATTGGACGATCTCGGCGCAGGTGCTGCGCGACATCTATGCTGGCGTCTGGGCCGCCTCGGCGGACGCGCGCAATGGAGGTTGCTGACGTGGTGGCGGACGAGCGGATCGCGGTTGTCGGCCTGGGCTATGTCGGGCTCCCACTCGCGCTCGACCTGGTCGACGCCGGACACCGTGTGCACGCCATCGACGCGGACGGCGCCAAAGTGGAGGAGCTGGGTGCCGGACGCAGTCACATCGACGATATCCCCAACGCTCGGCTCAGCGCTGCGCTCGCCGGCGGCAGGCTGTCGGTCACCGATACGCAGCATGGCTGGGACGAGGAGTCCGTCGCCTTCATCTGCGTCCCAACCCCCATCACGGCAACTGCCCAGCCCGACCTCGGCGCCGTGCTCGCGGCAGGCACCTTTGTGCGAAGCGGGCTGCGGAAGGGGGACATGGTCGTCCTCCAGTCGACCACCTACCCAGGCACCACGCTCGGTCCACTGAGGAACGTCCTCGAGCAGAGCGGCCTCCGGGCCGGAGTTGATTTTGGCCTGGCATTCGCCCCGGAGCGCATCAGTCCCGGCGAGGGACGCCCGGCCTCGTCAATCCCGCGGCTGGCCGGCGGCATCGACCGTGTCAGCACCGAACGGCTGGTCACGATCCTGGCCGCCATCTCGCCCCAGGTGACCTCCATGTCCAGTCCCGATGCGGCTGAGATGGCGAAGCTGTTCGAGAACGTGTTCCGCAACGTGAATATCGCGCTGGTAAATGAGCTGGCGCTGATCTGCGAGCGCCTCGGACTCGATGTGTGGGAGGTGATCGCCGGCGCCGCCACCAAACCCTTCGGTTTCATGCCCTTCTATCCAGGCCCGGGCGTCGGCGGGCACTGCATCCCGGTGGACCCGTATTACCTCGCCGCACGCGCCCGGGAGGTTGGCTTCACCGAGCGGTTCGTGGAGACCGCGGGCGACATCAACGCGCAAATGCCGGGGCACGTGGTCGACCTGGTGGTCGAGGCGCTGAATCGAGGGAACCTGCCGTTGCGTGGCTCGAGGCTGCTGGTCGTTGGTGTGGCCTTCAAGCCCGATGTAGCCGACGACCGCAATTCGCCTGCCGCACCGATCATCGGCGGCCTTCTGGCGGGAGGCGCCACGGTCAGCTACCACGACCCGCACCTGGCCAAGTTCACGCCCGTGGCACCTGGCATGGGCACCGGCGCCGAGCTGCCCGTACTCACGAGCGTGGAGCTCGTGGCGGCACTCGACCAAGAGCCGGACTGCGTGGTAATCCTCACGCAGCACACGGCGATTGACTGGGACACTGTCTTCGCAAACGCATCGGTCATCGTCGACACGCGCAACGTGTCGGCAGGGCGTGCCCTGCGTCCGGGCCAGGTCCTGCGCCTCGGCGCGGGGTGGAGCTAGCTCAGGAAGACGGACGCGCCCGGCCCAGAACCCGCCTGACATCCCCGACGCGGATGATCCTCAGCGCCACCAGAAGCGGAGGGTAGGCAGCGAAGCAGAGCAGCCGCCAAGCCAGGTTATCGGGTCCAAGGATGGCCGCTTCCGCAAGACCGAAAGCAAGCACGAAGGCACCTCCCGCAGCGCCGAGCCGCCAGGGGACCGGGTAGAAGCGTTGTGACACGAGGCCGGTCAGGACCGCGAGCAGAGCGTAACTTGCGAGGTTTACGTACGCCGCGCCCATCAGGCCGAGCAGCGGCACCAGCAGCACGTTGCCTGCCACGTTTGCCGCCGCCGCCACGCCCAGGGTGATCGGAAGCCACCGGGTCTGCGACGCGATCTGCAGGCCGCTGGCGGTGATGGTGTAGACGCCGTACAGCACGTAGGCGAAGGCACTGAACGGCACCACGTAGCGGCCGGCTGCGAATTCGTCGCCAAGCAAGGTCCGGATGCCGTCGGTTCCGAGCGCGGAGAGACCCAGGGCGACGGCACTTGCTCCGGCCACGAAGACGGTCAGGAACCTGGCGAACACGGGACCGGGGCGCTCGCCTCCGGCGATCTCCCAGTACGTGGCGGCCCATGCCAGCGCGAACGGGGTCACCACGAAGGCATTCACCACCAGGCCGACCGTGTAGCCGGCCGAGTAGAGGCCGACGGCGTGCTGCCCTTCGATCGCAGCCACGATGTAGCGATCTGAGATGTTGAGCCCCCAGGCGGCGAGCGCCGCGGGAACCATGGGGAGCGAGAAGGCCAGCATGGCGCGGGACATGGCCGGATCCAGTCGTGGTCGCAACCGGCCCTGGACACCAAGGAGAGCGTACCCGGCAGTTGTGGTCACCCCGGCAGAGATCAGCGACCCGAGGACCACGCCCGCCACCCCGAGCCTCGCAAAGACCACGAAATACAGGATCAGCGCGGTGCCGATCACTGCTCGGCTGAACGCCAGCGCGGCATACCGCGCTGCGCGATGCTCCGCACGAAGCACCGACAGCGGAAGCGTATTGAGCGAGTCCAGGAAGATGATGGCTGCCACGCCCAGGAGCAGTGGCGTCATCTCGGCGTCGCCGAAGAGGAGCATTGCCAGCGGGAAGGCCAACCCCGCAAAGATGGCAAGCCCCATGGTCGAGGCAATCACCCGCAGCCCCAGCGACGTGTCGAGGACTGCGGCCCGTCCGCGCCGGTCGGAGGCCTCCCTGAGGTAGAAGCGGAAGAACGCGTTGGGGAGAGCGAGCGCAGCGACGGCAAGGCCGAGCGTCAAGGTCGTGTTGATGATCGAGGTGACGCCATAATTGGCAACGCCGAGCTCTCGCGCGTAAAACGGGACGAGCACGATACCCAGCGTCTGACTGACCACGCCCCCGAGCCCATAGACGGCGGTCTCGCCCAGGAAGCGGCGCGCCGACGTGCTCACGGAGCGCGTACGCCAGCGAGATGGGGTGGTGACGATTGGTAGCCTGATCCAGGGTGCACGGTAGGATGGCCTCCGGCAGCATTGTACGGACCGTCCGCGGCTGGCGGCCGGCACGCGAGGAGAATTCATGAGCGGCCGCAGGCACACGGTGCTGATCGGCTTCCGGGAGATCGCCGGCTTCTGCCGCAACCTCCGGGCAGGCCTTGAGGAGGCGGGTGCGCGAGCGGACTTCGTGGACCTCTTTGCCGACCCCCGCGCCTACGCGGATGGCCCGCCGCGAGGCGCCATCGGCGCGGTGACTCGGATTCGGGCACGCCGCGCCAGCGCGCGCGGGATCCTTGCGCGAGCGTGGTGGACGGCTGCGGATCGTGTGGCGATGATCGGGTTCTTCGCCTGGGCGATGTTCCGCTATGACGCATTCATCTTCCGCTCCAGCTCGAGCTTCTTCCGCCTGCGCGACCTGCCGCTGCTCCGTCTGCTCGGGAAGCGGGTGATCTTCGTCTACCTGGGGAGCGACTCCCGTCCCAGCTACCTCAATGGCTCCGAGCTCGCTCCGGCGCGGCGTCCCACGGCAAGGGGGCTGTCGAGCACGACCGCCGCCAAGCGGCGGCTATTGCGGCGCGTGGAGCGCTATGCGACGGCGATCGTCTCGCACGCCCCTTCTTCTCAGCTCCACGCCCGCCCCTTCGCCTCGTTCCTGGCGCTGGGGATCCCGTACCCGACCACTGCCGGGGATTCGGCGCCCCCGACGCCCAAGGGCAGCACCGTTCGCGCCCTCCACGCTCCCTCTGACCCCGAGGGGAAGGGGACCGCACGCATCCGCGAGGCGATCGAGCGTCTACGTGGTCAAGGCGTTGCGATCGAGCTGCGCGAAATCAGTGGGCAGCCCAATGCGGAGGTGCTGCACGCACTCACCGAATGCGATTTTGTCATCGACCAGGCTTATTCCGATACGCCGATGGCGACGTTCGGCGCAGAGGCGGCAGCCCTCGGGCGAGCGGCAGTGGTTGGCGGCTATGGCTGGGACGATCTGCGCCGCGCCACCCCGGCCGAGGCCCTACCGCCGGCTCAATTGAGCCACCCCGAGGACCTCGAGCAGGCCATTCGCCAGATGTGTCTTGACCTCGACTATCGCGACAAGCTCGGCACCGCGGCGCATCGGTTTGTGCGGAGCCGCTGGTCACCGGTGGAAGTGGCGCGGCGGTATCTGGCTCTCATCGAAGGTTCGAATCCCACCGCATGGATGGTCGATCCGCTGTCGATCACGATGGCCCATGGCGCGGGGCTTTCGCGCGACCGGGCGAGCGCGGCGGTATGGGGAATCGTGGATGAGCTGGGGCCTGACGGCCTGTGCCTCGATCACAATCCGGAAGCCCTCGCCGCGGTGCTCGCGCTGCCCCGAGGGTCGCCTGATCAGGCGCCGATGGTCTCGCGAAGCCGCTCGGTGACGTAGTCCACGTGACCCACCTCCAGCCCGGCATGCAGCGGTAGCGCCAGCGATGAGGCGAAGGCACGGAACGAGTTGGCAAGCTCGCCCGGCTGCATTTCGAGTGTCTGCGAGAAGTACGGCTGAGCGTGGAGGGCGTAGGTCCCCAGTGTCGACTCGATGCCGTCCCGACGCAGCTGTTCTATGACCGAGTCGCGGTCCAGCGCCGCGTCGAGCAGCACCACGTACGACTGGTAGGTGTGCTCGCCCCACTCAGGGGTGACTGGCAGCCGCAGACCGCTCGCGCCTGCCAGGGCCTGGTCATACCAGCCGGCGACTCGTCTGCGCATGGCGAGCATCTGGTCGAGCTTCCGAACCTGGGCCACGCCCACAGCGGCCAGGATGTCCGAGAGCCGGTAGTTGAAGCCCGCCGCCTCGAACGTGAAGCGGCCGCGCTCGCGGATTCCACCGTGGCTGCGCAGCAGCGTGATCCTGGCGGCCAGCGCTTCGTCGCCGGTGACGATCATCCCGCCTTCGCCGGTGGTGATCGACTTTCGAGGGTGGAAGCTGAAGCATCCCGCGGTGCCGATGCTGCCGCATGGCCGTCCGCGGTAGGTGGCACCGAGGGCGCAGGCCGCATCCTCGATGACGGCCAGCCCGTGCCGCTTGGCGATCTCCATCACCGGTCCCATATCGGCGGAGAGCCCGAAGGCGTGCACCGGCATGATGGCGCGGGTGCGCGCGGTGACCTTGCGCTCCAGGTCAGCGGCATTGACACCGAACGTGTCCAGGTCGATGTCGACCAGAACCGGGACGGCGCCCTGCTGGACGACGACGTTGGCAGTGGCCGGGAAGGTGAAATCCGGGACGAGGACTTCGTCGCCGGGCCCGATCCCGAGGGCGGCCAGGGTGAGATGCAGCGCCGTCGTGGCGGAGGTGGTCGCGAACGCATGCGGCGTGCCGACGCGTGCGGCGACGAGCGACTCGAACTCGGCGACCTTGGGCCCCTGCGTCAGGTAGCCAGACGCCAGCACCGCCCTGACCTCCTCGATCTCCGCCTCGTCGGTGTGCGGGCGGGCCAGCCAGATCCGTCGCTCAGTGTCCATCGGCCGCCCGTGCGTCGGCGAGATACCAGGCCACCGTCTCGGCGATGCCGTCGTGCAGCGAGGTCCGCGGCTCGAAGCCGATCAGCCGTCGGGCGAGGCCGATGTCGCCGGCGTGGCGCCGCACGTCTCCGGATCGCGGAGCGACGTGCTCGACGCCGACATCGGAACCCAGCACCTCGAGCAGCTCCCGGACGAGCTCATTGACCGATACTTCTCGCCCGCTGGCGATGTTGACGATCCGGCCTCGGGTGCGCGGTTCGCCGTAGATGCGCACTGCAGCGTCCGCCGTGTCGCGGACGAAGACAAAGTCACGGGTCTGCTCGCCGTCGCCGAAGATGGTCACCGGCTCGCCCGCGAGCGCACGCTGGACCACGATCGGGATGATGCCCGCATAGGTGCCGGCGTTCTGGCGCGGCCCGAAGTTGTTGAACGGGCGGAGGATGCCCGCGTCCACCCCGTACGTGTGGACGTACGACAGCACGATCTGGTCGCCGCTCATCTTGCTCGCGGCATACGGCGTCGACGGGACCGCTGGGTGGGCCTCGTCCATCGGCACGTAGCTCGCCGACCCGTAGGCCTCCGACGAGGAGAAGTGGATCAGGGTCGCGAAGCGCTGCTCGCGGAGCAGCTCGCAAGGGACCGTGGCAAGGGCCACGTTGTGCTCGATGCTCCACCGCGGTCGCACCAGCGACGCCGGAAGCGGGATCACTGCCAGGTTGAAGACCACCTCCACCTGCTCATCGGCGAGGATCCGGGCCAGGGCGACCGCATCGGTCGCGTCGGTGTGATACAGCCGAAGACCACCGAGGCGCTCGCGCGCTGGCGCCAGGTTTTCCTCGCGACCGAGGAAGAGGTTGTCCACCACGGTCACCCGGCTCGGGGACTCCTCGATGAGACGATCGACCAGGTGGCTGCCAATGAACCCGGCTCCGCCGGTGACCAGGACGCTCTTGCCGTGGAGGGATGGCCGTTCCGTCATTGCGGGTCTCCGGGGTGGGGCTCGATGTTACTTGAGCGGAGCCCGAACTCGCGGTTCTTGGCACCGGACGACGCTATTCTGACGGTGACATGAGCGAGTCTCTGCACGACGAGCTGGCCCGCATTCTCGGTGAGTTGCGGGAGGGGACGCGTGAGCGTTGGGATCGCGACCTGCCCTTCGCCGACCTGCTCGGCGATCGCTGGGAACGGGCGCGCCGCCTCGGCTTTGGCGAGGGAGCCAGCATTTACGAGTCAGCGTACGTCTACGGGCAGGTGGCGGTCGGGGACGGCACTTGGATCGGCCCGTTCGTACTCCTCGACGGCACCGGCGGGCTCAGCATCGGCGACGGTTGCGACATCAGCGCAGGCGTCCAGATCTACACGCACGACACGGTCCAGCGAGTCCTGACCGACGGGGCGGCCGAGATCGACCGGGCTTCGGTGAGCATCGGTTCTGCCTGCCATATCGGCGCCCAGACGGTGATAGCCAAAGGCGTGACCATAGGTGACCACTCGGTGATCGGTGCATGCTCATTTGTCAACCGCGACATCGAGCCCTACACCGTTGCGGTCGGGGTGCCGTGTCGGCCGATCGGTCGCGTCGAGATCGGCGACGACGGGCGGGTAGCGTTGGTCTACGACCGGGGCCAGTCGGCAGAGTAGGCGTCAAGAACAGAGACGATTCGGGTCGCGGCGTGCCCGTCCCAGAGCGGCGGCACGCGATCCGGTGGTGAACCCTCGCCCAGGGCCGCGACGACCTGCGGTAGCAGCAGCGCGGCGTCGCTGCCGATCAGGCGGTTGGTCCCGTGGCTGATGGTCACGGGTCGCTCAGTGTTGTCGCGGAAGGTCAGGCAGCGGACTCCCAGCACGGTCGTCTCCTCCTGGATCCCGCCTGAGTCGGTGACCACCAGGGCGGCGTTTGCCTGCAGCGCCAGGAAGTCCAGGTAGCCGAGCGGCTCGACCACGCGCAGCTGACCGTCGTCCAGGGCCAACCCCGCCGCCTCGGCAGCCGCGCGGGTCCGCGGATGGATCGGGAAGACCACCGGCAGCGGGGAATCGGCGAGTGCGCGGACGATGGCGCCGAGTCGCGCGGGATCATCCACGTTGGAGGGGCGGTGCAGCGTGACGACCAGGTACCCCCGTGGCGTTAGGCCGAGATTGCCGAGCAGCTGCGGTGCGGCGACCGCGTCGCGGTGTGTCATCAGGGTGTCGATCATGGTGTTGCCCACAAGGTGAATGCGATCGCGCGGATGACCTTCGCGCAACAGATTCTCGTCAGCATCAGCCGAGGTGGTGAAGAGCAGGTCGGCCAGGGCGTCAGTGACGATGCGGTTTACCTCCTCCGGCATTTGCCGGTCGAAGGAGCGGAGTCCGGCCTCAACATGTGCCACGTGCACGCCTGCTTTGGCCGCGACCACGGTGCAGGCCAGGGTGGAGTTCACATCACCGACGACCAGGACCAGGTCGAACGGCCGATCGGCAAGCACGCGCTCGAAGGCGATCATGACCCGCGCCGTCTGCTCAGCATGACTACCCGATCCCACGCCGAGCGAGATATCGGGAGCGCGCATGCTCAGATCGCGGAAGAACGAGTCGCTCATGGCCGCGTCGTAGTGCTGGCCAGTGTGCAACAGCGTGGCGGAGAGTCGCGGGTGCCCGGTCAGCGCTGACAGGATGGGCGCAATCTTGACGAAGTTGGGGCGCGCTCCGGCGACGACGCAGATGTCCATGGAGACGAGTATGCCCGCCAGCCGCCTGCCAGCATGGTCCCCTAGCGCCAGGTTCCCGGGCTGGCCGCCTCGCCCTCCGAATCGGTGCCGCGCACTCCTGACTCCAGGGCCGAGTTGATGATCCGCCACGCGTCGCCCACCCCGAGCCAACCGGAGACATCGGTCTGGCGGCCCTCGAGCTCCTTGTAGGTCCGGAAGAAGTTCTCGATCTCGCGTAGCCGGTGCGGGCTCAGGTCCTCCAGCGCGTCGGTCTCCTCCCAGCGCGGGTCGTCGTTGGCCACCGCCAGGATCTTGTAGTCGTGGCCCTTGTCGTCCTTCATGTCCAGGACGCCGATCGGCCGCGCCCGCACGACGCAGCCGGGAAAGGTCGGCTCACTGATGATCACCAGCACGTCGAGCGGGTCGCCGTCATCGGCCAGGCTGCCCTCGATAAACCCGTAGTCGCAGGGGTAGTGAACGCTGCTGTACAGAACGCGGTCGAGGACGAACCGATGCCTGCGGTGGTCGTACTCGTACTTGTTGCGGCTGCCCGAGGGGATCTCGACGGTCACTTCGATCGGGTCGCGTCGTGTCGGCTCGGTCATGGCGGCGGGATCGT
>CAVOGE010000004.1:0-177530 GCA_963695195.1 uncultured Chloroflexia bacterium | reverse complement strand
ATCGGATGGCGGCCTCGGACGGCCTGGCGCATGGATGAGGTTGAGCGGCAATGGTGGCGCGGACACGGAGGACGCTGATGACGGGTGATGAACGGCTCCGGCGCGAGTCGCCCGCGTACCAGCCCGATGCGAAGTGGGAGAGCGTGGAGCCCCAAGCGCTGGATGTCGTGGTGAGCGTTCGGCTGGACGCGGTATCAGCTCGGAGGGTTGTCGAGGCGGCCGGGGCGACCGGGCGCACGCCGAGCCGTTTGATGCGCGAATGGACGCTCGAGCGCCTTGCCGCAGCAACCGATGAGCGGATTCGTTCCTCGATGATCCGCGAGTCGCCTGGGACCTATGCTGCCGACGAATCCGACGAATCCGACGAATTCGAGCGATTGCGACAGCAGTACCGACCGTTGGGACCGATTCGGCTCCTGCTGGTAGGCGAATCGCGACCGGCCGGGGGCTCGTTCTTCTACCTCGCGAACAGCACGCTGTACCGCGCCACGCGCGAGGCCTGGCAGGCCGCGTTTGGCCCAATGCCCCCGGCTTCCCCGTTCCTGGGCCGACTCCAGTCGGAGGGCATCTGGCTCTACGACCTGGCCCCGGCTCCCGTCAACCGACTTCGCGGCCGTCCGCGCCGGGAAGCGGTGGAGGCCCGCGCTCGGGAGCTCGCGGCGCTACTCGCGGGGGAGTCACCGGACGCGGTTGTCGTGGTGAAGCGCAGCCTCGCCGCGGTCGTCCGGGAGGCGATGAGCGCGGCTCACCTCCCGCCTGATCGGCTCCATGTGCTGCCGTTCCCGCTCTATCAGTGGCGATCCGAATACGTGGCCAGGCTCTCGGGAGTGTTCAAGGCAGTCGTTGGGGCCTATCCCCAGGCAGACCAGAATCGATCCAGGGGAGGAGTGATGGACTACACACGTCGGCCGGCACGGTGAGGGTCGCCGGCGGCTGAGATCATCGCGTTCTCCGCGCCGGGCTAGGGGACGATCTCGAAGGCCTCGACGTGCTTGGGGCGGATCAGGCTGAAGTCGCGGCGATCCAGGGTCCACACCTGGCGGATGCCCAGCCGCTCGGCAATGGCCACCACCGAGGCGTCCACGAAGCCGATGGCCGCATCGGCATACATGCGCATCAGCTCGACTGCGCGCTCAACATCGCCCGATGTGACCGGCTCCAGCCGCCAGCCGGCGCCAAGCAGGCCGGCCACGAAGTCGGCCTCCGCGGCGGGGCCGCGCCGGCTGCCGATCAGGTAGCAGATCTCCGGGAGCACCGACTGCGGGACGATCACCGCCGGGGCGTCCGAGCGCAGTCGTTCGACGAGCTGCTCGTGATGCGCATCATCTCGGTTCGCGATGGCGTACAGCGCGCTGGTGTCGACGAGAATGGCCGCCACGGGTCAGTTGGCGCGCTTGGCTGCAGTGACCTCAACTGCCGCGGGCATCTCGGCGCGCAGGATCTCCTCATCACGCTCAGCCACATCGTCGGCGCCTTCGAACATCCCTACCAGGGCGGGAAGTTCAGCGCTCGGTGCGTCACGGCGAGCGACGACATAGCGCTCCATCGCCTCGCGGATGACGTGGCTGGTCGGCACGCCGTCGCGGCGCGCGAGCTCTTCCATGTTCGTCAGAAGCTGGGGATCGGCCAGGATGGTGGTACGGCGCATGCATATATGCTAGCACATCGCCGCCGCGAGCTCAGGTCAGCCGGATGGATCCACGATGGCCAGGCTCTCGAATGCGGCGCGGTAGAAGCCGCGATCGCGGGTCAGCAGGCGCTCGGCCCGCGATGCCGCATGCACGCCGATGAGCAGGTCCGGCAGGATCCGCCGACGGGTGCCGCCTGCCGACCGATAGCGTTGCCAGGCGATGCCCGCGGCCAGCGCGGTGTCGCGATCGAGGGGATCGAAGGCCACCTCGAGCCCATCCAGGGCCCGGGATGCAGCGGCGGCATCGGCGAATGCGGCGGCAACCTCCGCCCAGACCACCTCGCAGGCAATCAGGCTGCCCTCGGCCCAGCAGCGGCGCAGCGCGTCGCGCGATGCGGCGCCGTGTCGGGCGTCCGCGGTGAACACGTCCAGCAGGACGTTGGTGTCGACCGCCGTGATCATCCGCGACCGCGGGCGCGCTCGACAAAGGAGTCGACCGACTCGGGGAGCTCGAGGATGCCCCAGGCGGCCTCGACCGCATCGGTGGCCGGCGCCTTTTGTGCGACGAGGCGGCCACCCTCGGCGTCGAAGTCGAGCACGACACCCGGTCGGATGCCCAGCCGGGTGCGCAGCGCCTTCGGAATGGTGACCTGGCCCTTCTCGGAGACGATGGCTTTCATACTGCGATAGTAGGAATGCCTACTTCAGATGTCAAGCATAGAGCCCTCCACGCGATCTCACGCAGCGGATGTAGCGGCTGTCCACCGGTCGATTGGCGGTCGCTGGGTGGCTACAACGGCCAACTTGGCGGCTCTCGCTGGCCGCCAGAGCCGTGGCGTGGCCATTCAGCCATCGAGAGCAGCCTGCTCGGCGCTTCTTGGCTGTTGTGGTCACCGGGTGGCTGCGGGCCTAGCCGAGCAGCGATATTGCCCAAGGTACGTGGAAGAATATCCTCAGGCAGGCCGGAATCGATCCAGGGGACGAGTGATGCTCGGCCAGTATGACCATCGGCAGTGGTGGGTCGTTGGCTGCACCGAACGCGCGTGGCAGACTAGCCGCGCATGAAAGCGGCAGTGCGGGATCGATACGGGTCGCCCGACGTCGTTCGGGTCGAGGAGCTGCCCAAGCCGGTCCCCGCCGAGGGCGAGCTGCTGGTCCGGACCCGGGCCGCATCGGTCAACCGGGCTGATCTCGACGGCATCCAGCCGCGCCCCGGGTTCATCCGCCTCTTCATGGGGCTGCGGGCGCCGCGCCAGCCCCAGATCGGCGTCGATGTGGCCGGGGTGGTCGAGGCGGTGGGCACCGGCGTGACCCGCTTCCGCCCCGGCGACGAGGTCTTCGCCGATCTGTTCGCCGCCGGCCACGTGGGCACCTTTGCCGAGCACGTGTCCGCGCCACAGAAGGCCTTCCAGCCGATGCCGCCCGGCATCTCCTTCGAAGATGCCGCCACCCTGCCGCACTCGGCGATCCTGGCGCTCCAGGGGCTGCGAACCCGCAAGGGACGGGAGGTGCAGCCGGGGGAGAAGGTGCTGGTGGTGGGCGCATCGGGCAATGTCGGGCCGTTCGCGGTCCAGATCGCGAAGGCGCTGGGCGCGGAGGTGACCGGCATCTGCAGCAGCGCCAAGGTCGACTTCGTGCGCTCCCTCGGGGCCGATGAGGTCCTCAGCTACACCGACGTCAACTTCACGCGCACCGGCCGCCAGTGGGACTGGATCCTGGACACCGATTCGCACCACTCGATCTTCGCCGTGCGCCGCGCGCTTCGGCCGAATGGCGTGTACGTCACGCTTGGCGGCGAGGCTTGGCCGCTCATCGGGGCGCTGCTGGGCGGCCCGCTCATCGGGCGGTTCAGCGACAAGCACCTGGGCCTGATGCTGTGGTGGAAGCCGTTCCATGAGCCCGATGTGGATCGGCTGAAGGAGCTGATCGCCGCGGGGAAGGTGCGTCCGGTCATCGACCGGCGCTACCCCTTGAGCGAGATCGTGGATGCGCTGAAGTGGGTCGACGACGGCCACGCCCGCGGCAAGGTCGTGATCACGTTCTGAGGGCTAGTGGCTCAGGGGAGGCCGCGAGTGAGCGTGTTGCACCGGGGTGGCGGCGAGTGAGCGTGTTCCACTGGGCGGATCTAACGATCAAGCATCGGTCGGTTAGGGGCCTGGATTCCCGCCGGGTGCAACTAGTGACTCGGATTGGGCCGGTTTGGGGCCGAAATGGGGCGATATCGGTCCATCCTTGATCGTTAGATCCGTGGGGCGGAACTCCCTTCGTGGCCGGGGCGATCGGCGGCCGGCGAGTGAGCGTGTTCCACTGGGCGGGTCTAACGATCAAGCATCGGTCGGTTAGGGGCCTCGATTCCCGCCGGATGCAACTATCGGTCCGTTTGGAGGCTGTTCCGGCCCGAAATGAGGCCATATCGGTCCATCCTTGATCGTTAGATCCGTGGGGCGGAACTCCCTTCCTGGCGGGGGCGACCGCCCAGCGCCAACTCGTCTGCCGTGCAGGATTCACGCGTGGCCACCGTCCCGCGAACAATGCGATCCGATGCCGGTGGCAGAATGGGTCGATGGCCGGCTCACCGGATACCTCGCAGGCGACACTGCTCGACGCGGCTCGAGCCGCGCTGGCTCGCCATGAGTGGCGGGCAGCGTTCGACGGCCTCGTCGCGGCCGACGCGAAGCAGGGTCTCAACCCTGACGGCCTGACCCTGCTGGCCGAAGCCGCGTGGTGGACGGGCCAGATGACGGTCGCCATCGAGGCCCGCGAGCGCGCCTTCGCAGACGCGATCAAGGCCGGGGACATGCAGACCGCCGTGATAGTCGCCATCAACCTCGCGCGCGACCACATGTTCAGCCTGAAGACCTCGCCGGCGCAGGCCTGGGTCAAGCGAGCCGAACAGATGCTCGAAGGGCTGGACGAGAACCCGGCCCACGGCTGGCTGGCGGTGGTCCAGGCGGGAGTGGCAGCGGTGATGGGGAAGAACGAGGAGTCGCTCGCACACGGCACACGGGCGCTCGAGATCGGCAGGCGACTCGGGGTGCGGGAGCTGATCGCCTTCGGGACGGCAGTCAGGGCAGCGGGCCTGCTGGCCCGAGGCGACGTGGAAGAGGGCCTGGCGCTCGCCGACGAGGCAACCATCGCCGCGCTCAGCGGCGAGTTCGATCCGGCAGTGGCCGGCGGCATCTTCTGCGCGACGATCGAGGCCTGCGCGGGGATCGGCGACGTGAAGCGCGCGCTGGAATGGACGGAGGCACAGGACCGATGGTGCCGGCGCGAAGGGATCAACGGCTATCCCGGCATGTGCCGCCTCTTCCGTTCCGACGTGAAGCGGCTGCACGGCGCCTGGCCGGAGGCGGAGGCCGAGGCTCGCCAGGCGTCGGTCGAGCTGCAGGGATTCATTCCCGGCGCGGCCGGCCTCGCGCTGTACCAGATCGGCGAGATCCGGCTGCGACGAGGCGACCTGCCGGCGGCGGAGGAGGCGCTGCTCGGTGCCCACGCCCTGGGCCAGTACACGGAGCCGTTGCTCGCCCTCCTTCGATTGGCGCAGGGCAAGACCGCCCTCGCCGTGCAGTCCGTCAGCGAGCCGGCCGACGAGGCAGTGACGCCATCGTGGCGAGCGCCGGCTGACAGCGCCATGTTCCAGCTGACCCTGCTCCCGGCCAGGGCGGAGATCCTGCTGGCCGTCGGGGACGCGGCCGGCGCCAGGGTCGCCGCCGACGAGCTGATGGCGCTGGCCAATCGCTTCGGGACGCCGTCGGCACGGGCAAGCGCGGCCGCGACCGTGGGCGCGGTGTCGGTGGCCGAGGGCAATGCGACGGCGGGGGCCGCGTCGCTCCGCGAGGCGGTCGCGCTCTGGACAGGGATCGACGTTCCTTACGAGGCGGCTCGCGCACGCCTGGCGCTGACCGATGCGTATCGGGCCCAGGGTCAGCCTGAGCGGGCGGCCATCGAGGCGCGCACCGCGCGCGACGCATTCGAACGACTGGGCGCGGCTCCCGACCTGCGGCGAGCCGAGGCGGTCCTGAGTGAGCTCGCGGGCGGGGCGGGCGCCACGCCCATGGGGACGGCCACGAGCCGCACCCGGCGCATCCTCATGTTCACCGACATCGTGGACTCAACCAGGTTGGCCGAGACGCTCGGCGACGAGGCCTGGGACGGTGTCATCCGCGCCCACGACCGGACCCTGCGCGCGGCGGTCGCGGAGCAGGGTGGCGAGGAGGTCAAGGCCACCGGCGACGGATTCTTCCTGGCCTTCGCCGATGCCGACCAGGCCATTGGTGCGGCGGTCGCCATCCAGCGACGGCTGGCCGAGCAGCGGCGTGACCAGGGGTTTGCGGTGGCGGTCCGGATAGGCATCCACGCGGCGGAGGTCAATCGGGTCGGCCTCGATTACACCGGATCAGGCGTGAACCAGGCCTCGCGCATCGGCGGCGCAGCCAAGGGTGGCGAGATCCTGGTGAGTGCGGCCACGTTCGAGGGGGCGCGCCATGCATTCGTCGAGGGTGCCCGCCGCAAGGTCAAGCTCAAGGGGCTGTCCACTCCCGTCGAGGTGGTCTCGATCGACTGGAGTTGACCGGCGCGCCGCGCAACGGGTGGGAGTCAGCCGGTCAGCGGTTCTTCCGCAGCCAGGCCAGCACCTCGGCCATGGAGCGGCAATCGACCTCGTTGTAGCGGCCGATCTCGGCCATCAGCTCGATCTCCGGCAGCGTGACCCCGGTCCGCTCGGCCTCCTCATCGCACCACCAGGCCCCGATCATGGCGCCCAGGCCGTCGGTCGGCCCATCGGTCCAGGTCGATCTCGATCAGGCCGGCGCGGTGCATCCCCGACGCGATCGCCTTGAGGCCGAAGCCGAAGGCCCCGGCCACCGTCACCGGCTCGGGGCGGATCAGCAGGGTGAGCAGGTCGAACCACGGGGGTTCGGGCCAGCTGCGCTCGGGATGGCGCTCGCGGGCTGAGTTGTACGCGTTCACCAGGAACGACGCCTCGGCAGCCGACCAGTGGTAGACGCGGGCATCGGTCCAGGACAGGCCGCGGGCGGCCAGGTGCCCCTCCATGGAGGCCAGCCAGGCGTCGATGATGGCGGCCTCATCGGTCTCGGTCAGGCGTTTGGTCGTCCATTGCTCGAACTGCCATTCGCCCGCCTCCACCCAGCCGCAGCCGATCTGGAAGATGAGCGGCTGGCCACCGATGCGGGGCAGGTGGCTGAAGTCATCGGCCATGTTGGAGACCGTCTCGAAGTCCACGTAGAACTCGGCCGGGGTGGCGGTGCGCCAGGCGGGGTCCGCGCGGGTGATGCGCCCGGGGAGGACGATTCGTTCGGGCGTGTCGCGGTTGATCTGCAGGACTGCGTCCGTCTTGTC
Source organism: uncultured Chloroflexia bacterium (assembly GCA_963695195.1). GTDB lineage: Bacteria > Chloroflexota > Limnocylindria > QHBO01 > QHBO01 > CF-167. Next base: position 170,542 of record CAVOGE010000004.1, on the reverse strand, counting down.
CGGGGAGCGGGTGACGCCGAGGGTCGTGGCGGTCGCGCGGGGGTCGTCCCAGCGCAGGATGCCGCGGGCATGCGCATCGCGACGCAGCTGCGGGATTCATGCCGGGAAGCACGGTGAGCTCCTTGAGCTCGGTCGCGATCTGGACCTTGGCCCGATGCCAGGGCTGGTCCTGCAGGTTGCGGGCATGCGGGTAGAGCTCGGGGACCGTGGGAGTGGGGAGCGGACTCCAGTGCGCTCCCTCGCGGCGGAGGCGGCGGATCCACTCGACCGCGGCCAGCGCAGAGGTGGAGAGGAGGTCGCCATCGGCGTTGAGCGTGCGGTGGTGGTCGACCCGCGCCAGGCGATCGAAGCAGGAGTCGCCTCGCCCCCTGGTGCCCTGCGTCCAGCTGCGCCCCAGCAGGAACGAGGCAGACGGGGTCATGCCCAGGATGCGGGCGAGTGCCTCGTTGTAGATCCAGACCTGGGCCATGTAGTGGGCGAGGTCGCCACCAGCGCTGCCGTCCTTCCGCAGGTCGAGGGTGCGGAACTTGATATCCACCACCCGGTAGTGCCACGGGGCGTTGAGGGCGGGGGAGGGCGCGGCCGCTTCTTCTTCGGTGAGCGTGTCGGGCACGAGGGTGTTCAGGTGATCTGATCTCACCAGCAGGTCAGCCACGCCGTAGGTGCGGTGGACCGGATCGAAGAGGACGGCCTGCTCGATCACCGGCACGCCCTCACCGATGGCGGCGCGGGTGGCATCGGCCTTGGCCAGGTCGCGGGAGTCCATCGGTCCATCGGCGATGCGTTGGGTGGGGAGTGTTTCGCGGATCAGCGCGACGACTGCGGCCTCGAAGGCGATGCCCTTGTGGAGGACGTAGCTGCGCATGTCGGTGCGCTCGTCGTAGGTGGCCAGCTCGTCGTCCGGGGTGAAGCCGTGATCGGCGCCGTAGCGGTGCAGCCAGTCGAGGAGGGGGTCGCCCTCGAGCCAGTTGCGGGTGCGGGAGGCGGAGACCCAGTCGTCCCACGCTTCGTCGGAGTCGGGGAGGGGAGAGAGGGTCGGGAGCGGGAGCGTCATGGGACGAGTGTAGGCGGGGAGAGTGTCAGGTTGGGTGTCGCGGCGCGTGGGTGTGGTGCGGGGCGAGGCGTCCCTCCGGGCCCTGTTCCACCGAGCGGATCTAACGATCAAGCATCGGTGAGATAGAGGCCTTGATTCCCGTCGGGTGCAACAAATGGCTCGGATTGGGCCGGTTTGGGGCCAGAAACGGGCCGAATCGGGTCCATCCTTGATCGTTAGATCCATGGGGTGGAACCTTCCCGTGTTGGGGGCCTCCACGGCCGATGCCTGCGGTACCGTACGCGCATGCCACAACGTCGACGGATGCTCGCCGTGCCCGCCGCGCTCGCTTGCGCTGGCGATGCTCGTCGCCGCGTGCTCCACGACCTCGCCCAGCCCAACCCCGAGCCGCACGGCAGATGCGAGTGCGCCGGCGACATCGGCCTCGCCATCGGTCGTTCCTGAACCGGCCGAGCACCGCATCGGCGTTCGGGTGGTGGGTGGCGCCGGCGAGTTCTACGACCGCGTCACGCGGCGAGCCGTTCGTGCCGCGGGGTGCGAACCTGATCCGGCTGGGTGGGTACCACAACACCTTCAACCCCGCTTCGTACGACGCGGAGGACCTCGATGCCCAGCTGGCGCGCATGGCCAGCGGCGGGTACAACGTGGTGCGCGTCTTCCACGACCACGGATCGGGTGGCCTCGGCGGCAACGCCACCACGCACGGCGCCTACATGGACAACGTCGCGGACTTCCTCCGCATGGCCAAGGCGCACGGGCTGTATGTCATGTTCGCCCAGGACTGGCTGCCGGACGGGTACGGGTTCGACTCGGACCCCGGGATCGACGGCATCAACGCCCTCTACCTTTCAGCCGGCGGTGTGGCTGCCAACGCGCGGTTCTTTGGCGACTTCGTGGACGAGCTGATCGCGCGCGGTGCGCCGCTTGATGCGGTGTGGGCCTACGAGCTGCGCAACGAGCTCTACTTCGAGGCCGAGCAGGCGCCCTTCAATGCCAGATCGGGACAGGTGACGACGGCCAACGGGGTGACCTACGACCTGGCCGATGCCTCCGAGCGGACACGCCTCCTGGAGGACGGCCTCGTTTACTGGATCGACCAGGTGCGCGCCGCGATCCTGTCGCGCGACCCGACTGCACTGGTGGCGGTCGGCTTCTTCCAGCCGCAGACGCCCAATCCGACTCGCCTTGGCGATACGCGGCTGATCGAGACGGGGGCCGCCATTCTGCGCTCGACCGCGGACTTCATCGACCTGCACGCGTACCCCGGCGACCTCACCTTCGGCAAGCTGGTCGAGAACTACAAGCTGCCGCCGGTGACCGATAAGCCGGTCGTAATGGGCGAGTACGGCGCGTTCCACGAGTTCTATCCGACGGCGGCCGATGCGGTCCAGGCACTCATCACCTGGCAGGCGGAGGCCTGCGCCGCATGGCTTTGACGGGTACCTGTTGTGGACCTGGGACTCAGCCGGCGGGTACCGCGAGACCTGGAACGGGACCGATGCCGATGGCGCCCTGGCCAACGCGCTGGCTCCAGCCGCCCGCCCGGATCCGTGCTCGTTCGAAGGTGGCCTGCCGCTGAACCTGGCGCTGGGACGGCCGGTCACCGCCTCGGGTGCCCTGCCCGATGGACCGGCAGCCGCGGTCGTTGATGGGAGCCCGGGTAGCGGGTGGAACTCCGGCAACGGCCCGCTGCAGTGGATCGAGATCGACCTGGGGGAGACCGTGGCGCTGGGCGAGATCCGGTTGACCGTGGCGCAATTCCCGGCCGGCGCGACCGAACACCGCGTGTACGGCCGCGCGGCTCCCGGCACGGCGCTCGTGCTGCTGCACACCTTCAGCGGTACTACGAACGATGGCGATGTCCTGAGCTTCGTGCTGCCGAGTGGGGGCGGTGCGGTGCGGATGCTGCGTGTCGAGACGGTTGCGAGCCCGTCGTGGGTGGCCTGGCGCGAGATCGAGGTCTTCGCGGCTCAGTAGGGGTTCGTGGGCGGGGCTATTCGCGGAGGTCGCGGCCCAGTTGTCGGGTTGTTCCACCGGGCGGATCTAACGATCACGCATCGGTGAGGTAGAAGCCTGAATTCCCGTGCGGTGGAACAAATGGCTCGGATTGGGCCAGATTGGGGCCAGAACCGGCACAGATCGGGCCATCCTTGATCGTTAGATCCATGGGGTGGAACCTGGGGCCGGATCGGAGGAAGCGAGGTGGGTCGGCCGCCTAGAGTCTGGCGATGGCCGCCTCGCCGAGGGCAATGGTTGGATCGCGGAACGGCCCCGAGGGCACCAGCCGGGTGAAGTTGACCAGGACCAGGACCGTCCCCTTGAGGAAGTAGCCCCGCTCGATGTCATCGACCCAGAGACCACCGTCGCCGATGTCGAGCGCCTCAGCGCGTTCGGCGAGTTGCGGGACCAGCGTGCCGTAGTAGGTCAGTCCGTACGAGGGCAGGACCTGCACCACCATGCCGCCCCAGGCCTGCGCCAGGTAGCTGCACTCGCTGGCGTACGGCTCGTCGGTCGAGGGGTTCTCGGTGAGTCGACCCGCGGTGGCGGTCCCGGCTGCAAGGCCCAGCGCCGCGTCGATATCGGCTGGCGTCACGATCTCGCAGGCGGTCAGCGTCGTGCCTGGACCTGTACCGTTGCCGCCATTCCCCGCGACGGTCGGTGACGGCCCGCCGACGGACCCCGGCGCGCTGCCGCTCGGCGAGGCGCAGGCGGCGACCATCAGGGCGAGGGCGAGGAGCGCGACGCTGAGGAAGCGCGAGCCGCCGAGGGTCGGGACAGTCGCGAGTGGTCGGCGCATCGGCCTGACCTCCGGTGGTGCGAATGCGCTCAAGCCTAGTCCCGCGGTGCGACGCTGTAAAGGCACTCGCCACCAGGCATGGGACGGACTTGCGCTTCCCGGGACCGATCGGTTAACCTACAACCGAATGGTTGCACATCACCCGGCGACCGCGACGGGGCAGCGCGATGACAGGGTCTTTCGCGCGCTGGCGAGCGCGACCCGACGGGACATCGTGTCCGTGACATTGCTGGGCGAGCGGAGCGTATCCGACCTGGCTCGCCGCTACCCGATGAGCGTGGCCGCCGTCCAGAAACATGTGGCGGTGCTGGAACGGGCCGGCCTCGTGGCGAAGCGCCGGCACGGCCGGGAGCAACTGGTAAGCGCTCGGATCGAGGGCCTGCACGACGCCGCGCGGCTGCTCGAAGAGCTTGAAGAGATCTGGCGCAGCCGGATCGACCGATTCGGCGAGATCCTCGCCGAGCCCGAAGCAGGAGACTCGCCGTGACCGTCACCCATGTCAAGACCGATCCCGAAGCGCTCACGCTGACGCTGACCGCGGAGTTCGACGCCGCCATCGGCCGTGTCTGGGAGCTGTGGGCGGACCCGCGGCAGCTCGAGCGCTGGTGGGGGCCGCCGACCTATCCGGCCACGTTTGTCGACCACGACATGTCGCCGGGCGGCAGCATCACCTACTTCATGACGAGCCCGGAGGGGGATCGGTATCACGGCTGGTGGCGGGTGCTCACCGTGGCTCAGCCGCGCAGCCTGGAGTTCGAGGACGGCTTCGCGGACGGCGCGGGCAGGCCCAACCCGGCCATGCCGGTAACGACGACCCGCGTCACCCTTGATGAGCGGGATGCCGGCGGGACGACCATGGCCATCGAGACGATCTTCCCTTCCGTCGCAGCCATGGAGCAACTTGTCAAGATGGGCATGGAGGTGGGACTCACGCTGGCCGTTGGACAGATCGACGCGATCCTGGCCGGGTGAGCATCTGACGTGTCTGGGCAGTGAGCATCTGACGTGTCTGGGCAGTGAGCCGGCGCGGACTGCTCTGCTTGTTCCACCGGGCGGATCTAACGATCAAGCATCGGTGAGGTAGGGGTCGGGATTCCCGTGGGGTGCAACAAATGGCTCGGATTGGGCCGGTTAGGGCCCAGAAATGGTCCGAATCGGTCCATCCTTGATCGTTGGATCCATGGGGCGGAACTGCCTGCCGGGAGGAACTCGACCGGGAGTGTGAGGCGGCCGGCCGAACGACGTCGGCCGGGGGGTGGGCGGCATGAGGCAGGGCATTGGCATCGGCACCAGACCGAGGTATGCTCGGGCCATGCCCGGTAGAAGGCGCTTCCGGTCGCTCGGTCGCATCCTCCTGGGTCTGGCGTTCGTCGTGGGAACGGTTCCCGGCGCCGCCGGCAATCCTTCGCGTGCAGCTGCGGCCGATACCGAAGCACCCGTTCTCCTCGCACCGGTCGAGACGCCCTACCTGGCCGCGTACGACCACGTGGCGCTCTGGATCTCTGAACCGATCGATCCTACCTCCATTCCTGACCCGACCGACTTCGTGGTCGAGGTCGATAACGTGCCCCAGGTCATGGCCGATGTTGACCTCATCTACCAGGGCCTCGCGGGTGCGCCACTCCTCGTCGACAACGGTCTTGGAGACGGTCTGGCCTTCCTGCAGGTCAGGTGGGAGACCGCGGTGGCCTCACCGGGGTCCATCTCCGTCACCTATACGCCCGGCCTTCATCCGATTCGCGACCTGGCGGGCAACCCGCTCGATGCCTTCACCGAATTTGAGGCGGTGTTCATCTCCATCGATCTGCTGGTCGGCGCGGTTGACGAAGGCACCGGACCGGACCGATTGATCCTCTTCTCGGATTGGCCGATGCGACCCGAAGTGCCAGACCCCGGCGACTTCAGCGTGACCATCGGCGCACGGGGAGACTTCACGCCCGACTCGATCACGCGCCTGCATCCCGAGGCCGGCGCCACGTTCCTCAGCTTGAAACTTCCGACCGATGTGGTGGCCGGTGAGGCGGTCACGCTTGACTACACGCCGGGCGCCAACGAGCTGCTGGATGCGTACGGGGCTCCGGTAGGCGTGCTCACCGATTTCGAGGTATCCGTCAGTGTGGCAGCTGCGCCCACCCGCGCCACGCCGGCCGGCCCGAATGTCGGGGTGACGCCCGCGGATTCCACGACCGGCGCGGCTCTCGCGACGCTGACCTTTGACAACGTGACCGGCGCGGGTACCACCACGCTTACCACGACCAGCACGGCGCCGACGCTCCCATCGGGCCTGAGCCTCGGGGACCCGCCGACCTTCTTCGACCTCTCGACCACGGCGACCTTTGTCGGGCAGCTCGAGATCTGCGTCAGCTACGGGCTGGTGGACTTCCCCGACGAAAACGCGCTGCGGTTGGTCCACTTCGAGGCCGGCGCGTGGGTGGACGTCACCACGCTGCTCGATACGGGCGCCCAGCTCATCTGCGGACGCGTCACTTCCCTGTCGCCGTTTGCGGTGGCGCAGGGCTTGGCGGGATACAGCTTCTCGGGCTTCTTCCACCCGGTGAACAACGTGCCAGTTGTGAATGTAGCCAAGGCCGGGAGTGCCGTCCCAATCAAGTTCAGCCTGGGCGGCGACCACGGGCTGAACGTCATGACCGCCGGGTACCCGGCTTCCCAGCCAGTGGCGTGCGCCGGCGGCCAGCCGCTTGATGAAATTGAGCAGACGATCTCCGCTTCCGCCAGCGGCCTTTCCTACAACCCTGCGAGCGGGCAGTACATCTACGTCTGGAAGACCAGCAAGGCGTGGGCGGGCACCTGCCGCACGCTGGTGGTTCTCTTGAACGACGCGACTCGCCGGGTGGCCAGCTTCCAGTTCCGCTGAGTCCAGACACCTTGTTCCACCGGGCGGATCTAACGATCAAGCATCGGTGAGGTAGGAGCCTTGATTCCCGTGGGGTGCAACAAATGGCTCGGATTGGGCCGGTTAGGGCCCAGAAATGGTCCGAATCGGTCCATCCTTGATCGTTGGATCCATGGGGCGGAACGGCCTGCCGGGAGTGTGAGGCGGTCGGCAGCGTTAGGCGGTCGGCAGTCGTTAGGCGGTCGGCAGCGAGCGTGGCGGGGCCGGGAGCGTGAGGCGGCCGGACGCGTGGACCGGGCTGGGGGGACGCTACTTCGGCAGGAGCTCGATCACGCCCCGCTGGATCAGGAACACGACGACCGGCAGCAACAGGGTGGTGGCGAAGCCGCGCAGCGTGCCGCCCGACCACGGCCAGGTGGGCAGCTTCGCCAGGACGTCGCGCTGGCTGAGCTGGCTTGCGAGCAGCTTCTGCATCCCCTCGGCGCCGGGCAGGTCCCGGGCGTCGACTGCAGTGGTCAGCTCGCCCATGATCGTGCGGAGGCGGTTGTCGGCATCGGTCTGGATCCGCTCCTTTTCCGCGGCCAGGCGCTGGTGCATGCCGAGGAGCGGCAGCACAAAGACCCCCACCGCGAAGAGTGGCACGCCCACCGCCCATGGGGCCCAGAGTGTCCAGAATGCTGCTGACTCGACGTTCGGCGGATTCGCCATCAAGCCCGACGCAATCAGGATGACCAACGCCATGCCCGTGCGCGAGGTGAGCCGCGAGAACGCGTACAACGGCCGGGGCTGGAAGAGGTCGATTCTCGTGCTCATGGCGTGCAGGCGACTGACCAGCCGCAGCTGTCGCACGGTGTGATAGATGAAGACCACCAGCACCCCTCCGCTGAACCACTCGGCCATCCCGCGTGCGGCGAGCGCCACAGTCCCATACCCCTCCACCTGGGAACCGACCGGGTCGATGGCGTAGAAGGCGAACGTCAGCGGGAGCACGGCGAGAGCCAGGGCCGCGGCCGGCCAGGCGGGCGTGACCGTGAGCTCGTAGCGGAGCCGCGTGGCCGTCGCCTCGTCGAGATCCACCGCGGGGCGGAACGTCTCGAAGGCGGAGCGGGCGACGCGATCGAGGTACTGGATGATCCACAGCTGCGCGGGCAGGTATACGCCCCAGAAGACCTGCGCGGGGTCGAATTCTCCAACGGGTTTCCGTCCGCTGCTCCACAGTTCGTAGTGGCCCCCCACGGCCGCGAGCACGGCGAAGACGCCATATATCGCCCAGGTCGGGCCGGGCAGCCGCTCGATCCAGTCGAGCAGGTGGTTCAGCCAACTGGGAGCGTATGGCCGGACCGATACGTCCGGTTGCTCGCCGGCGGCCGCCGCGCTGACGATCTGGGCCTCGGTGGTGCTCACGTTGGCGCGCAGTGTACGCGACGCGAATCGCGCCTGGGGGGCCGGCGCTCAGGTCTGGCGCGGCCGCCGGTAGGTGGCCCGCACTGCCAGCATCGGTTCCCCTTCCGGCATGATGTTGTGCATCACCAGTCGGAAGGAGTCGGCCGATTCGGGCTCGATGCCGATGCTCCAGCCCCAATCCGGTCCGGTCGGGGCCGGGTAGGACCCGGTGATGCTGACGCCCCCGTTCGACAGCATCCCGCCGCGGAGGTTCATGAGCGTGTCGGCGAGATGCCATGAATCGGTCCAGGTTGCGCTCGCCGCGGACTGGTCCTGGGCCACGCTCAGGATGAGGATGCCCTCCTCGGGCGAACCGTCGGCGGCCCAGGTGTACTCCAGGACCAGCGCCTGGCCGCGCGCCGCGAGCCGTACCGACATGGTCGTCTCCGATTCGGCGGCCGGGGTGCCCGGCATCAGCCAGAGGCTGCTGGTGCCGATCCACTCTCCGACGAGTGCGGCCAGGTTCGCTGGAATGCTCATGACGACGGATCCTCCACGTGATCACGCGCAGCGTACGCCTGGCGCCGTCAGCCGGTGATCTCCTCGAGGCAGACCGGCACGGTACCCGCGGCAAGGCGGCGGGCGTCGGCCAGGGATCGGATGCGCTGGCCGATTGCCAGGTAGACGAGCTTGAGGTAGGTCGGCCGCTGGCGGTAGATCTCCGCCACCAGGTCGCCGGCGTCCATCGCCGCGACGACTGCGTGTGCCGCGAATCGGCGGCCGCCGTGGACCACGGTGCACGACGGATCGGCGAGAAGATTCTTCACCCAGCGCGCCTCGAGGCCGTCAGCGGCGATCACCCACAGGCCCCGCCCGTCGCGGCGCACCACGTCGAGAACCACCGAGCGCGGCTTCCCGCTGCGCCGTCCGGTGGTCACGATCATCACCCACCACGGGACGAATCGGCCCAGGCGCAGACGGAAGAAGAGCTCCGGGACGCGCAGGAACCACCGCGGGATGCGCCGCGTCGGTCGGGCGGGGGCGCCGGTCGTGGTCGCGGTGGTCATCGGTCCGGCACCCGGTCCGGCGCCCCCGACCAGCACCTCAACCGGCTGGCGGATCACTGTCTTCAGCCGCTCCGGTGCCGTTCGGTTCGGGTCGCTGACGTAGACCTCGTGGTGACGGCCATGCGGTCGGAGCCCGGCCTCGCCGATGGCGTCGTGGAGACGATCGGCGGTCGGTTGCTCCTCGTGGTATGGACCGATGTGCATCAGCTGCCCGACGCGCCCCTCTTCCCATGCCTCGCAGCGGAGGTCCTTCACCGAGTCGTCGCCCAACTTCGCAGCGACGTCGGCGATGGCGGTGGTGACCTCGCCATGGGTAGCCTCGTCGGGGACCGGCAGCATGAGGGTCCAGCTCCACTCGACCGGGGTGCCGGGGTTGGTGGCGCCCCGCGGGTCGAGGGTGTAGAGGCCCTCCAGCGTGCCGACCGGCGCGTTCACGCCCCGCTGCTTCAGGGCGAAGTGGAGGGTGTAGGCGACCGGGTAGAGGGCGCCGATCGCATCGGTGTACGAGGGGCTGCCAGGCGCATCGGTGCCGTCGATCATCAGGTAGCGGCGCTCGGGCACCTCCAGGAAGCGGACCCGGTCGACCCGGGCCATGATCTCGTGGCGGTAATCGGCGGCGTGCTCGAATTCGATGGGGCGGGTTTCGGTCAGAACCATCGCCAAACTCCAGCTGCATTACTCGGGATCAGCGTGCCGGGCGCCGCCAAGCCTGGCTAGGGCCGGATGTCCCGATCGGGGCGTCCCGTGGGGTGGCTGCGGGTTGTTCCACCGGGCGTCCCCTGGGGTGGCTGCGGGTTGTTCCACCGGGCGTCCCGTGGGGTGGCTGCGGGTTGTTCCACCGGGCGTCCCGTGGGGTGGCTGCGGGTTGTTCCACCGGGCGTCCCGTGGGGTGGCTGCGGGTTGTTCCACCGGGCGGATCCAACGATCAAGGGTCGGTCGGATCAGGGTCGGGTATTCCCGCCGGGCGCAACTCTATGAATGGGGAGGGGGCGCCTAGAGGCGCGGTTTGGGCCGAATCGGGCCATGGTTGATCGTTAGATCCGTGGGGCGGAACCGCGCAGTGGAGCAGCAGCCGTCCCGAAAGGCCTACCCGGGGATCAGCAGCCGCCCCGCCTTCGCGATGCGTTCCATCCAGGGCAGCTCCGCCGCCAGGGTCGTCTCCGGTCCGTGGCCGGGCAGTACCCGCACACCCGGGGGCAGCTCCCGCGCCAGGCGGGCGAGCGACAGCACCATGGCGGCATCGTCGCCGCCGGGCAGATCGGTCCGGCCGTAGGACCCGGCAAACAGCACATCCCCGGAGAGGAGCAGCGCATGCCGCTCTTCGTACAGGCAGACCGATCCCTCCGAGTGCCCGGGGAGGTGCAGCACGTCCCAGACCAGGTCGCCGATCCGCATCTGCTCACCGTCGCGAAGGTCCACGGTGGCGAGGGCGCGCTCAACGGTGAAGCCGTAGTTGTTGTCGCCGCCCAGCCGATAGGCGTCATCCGGGTGGATGGCCAGCGGTGCACCGCTGCCGCGCATGAGCGGGGCGTTGTCGAAGATGTGGTCGATATGCCCGTGCGAATTGGCGATCAGGTGCAGCTTCAGGCCATTCTCCGCAACTCGGTCGAGCAGCGAGGGGGCGGCACCCATGCCGGGATCCAGCACGAGGGCATCGGGCGAGACGCCATCCCAGACCAGGTACGCGTTGGTCTGCCACGGCCCGAACGCGCCGACCTCCAGGCGCGGATTGAGGCGCGGGTGGTGGTCCGGGACATCGGTGCGCTCGACGGTCGGCTCGGTCACTGCTCCGTCGCTCCGGCGGGGCCGATCGGTCCCGACCGGGCTTCGCCGAGGGTCAGACCCAGGGCGGCGGCAAGCGCATCGGTCAGGCGGTGTTCCACGGCTGCCATGTCGACCGGGTGGCCGAGCTCGCGGGCGAGGCTGGTGACCTCGCGATCGGCGATGCCGCACGGGATCATCTCGGCGAACCAGCGCAGGTCGGTGTTCACGTTGAGCGCCAGCCCGTGGGTGGTCACTCCGCGACGGACGCGCACGCCGATGGCGGCCAGCTTCCGCTTGCCCTCCACCCAGATACCGATGAGGCCCTCCTCCCGCGCGGCGGTGACGCCGAAGGCGGCCGCGGTGGCGATCACCGCCTCTTCAAGGCTGCGGACGTAGCGGCGCAGGTCGAGCGGGTCGCGCAGCTCGACGATCGGGTAGGCGACCAGCTGCCCGGGACCGTGGAAGGTGATGTCGCCGCCGCGATCGATGCGGTGGAACTCGGCGCCGATCTCCCGCAGCCGCTCGGGCGTGGCCAGCAGGTTGGTCTCGTCCCCGCCACGACCGATGGTGTAGACCGGGAAGTGCTCCACCAGCAGCAGCCGATCCCCGATGCGCCGCGAGCGTCGCTGCTCGGCCAGCTCGTCCTGCAGCTCCCAGGTCGGGAGGTAGGCGACGGTGCCGAGGCGGTCGACGGTGAGCCGCCCGCCGTGGGCGAGCAGCAGCGGCCGCTGGTCGCTCGCCGGCGTGAACGGCAGGTCGCGACGCGGCCGGCGCAGCGGTGAGCCGAGATCGTCGCCACCGGGCCGGCGGCTGATGTCGCGCATCTGGACCATGGCGTCAGAGGGTGGCGGTGCCGGAGCCGCCGCGCAGTCCGCGCAGCGCCTCGATCATCCCCAGGTGCCGGCTTGCATGGGTGAGCTGGCGCGTGATCGAATCCGCCAGCGGAGCCACCGCACCGAGCAGGTCGTCGGCCTCGCGCAAAATGCTCTCGTCGTCTTGGACCGCCAGGGCGTGCTCGAGGTCGGAGAAGACGCCACGCAGGTAGGTCGCCATCTGGTCGCGGCCGGGGAAGGGGAGGAGCGCGACCTGCTCATCGGGCAGCGACATGCCGGTGTCGCCCCTGCCCTGCTCGGCCGGGAATCCCCACTTGGTGGTCAGGCCCTCGCGATGCCAGCGCTGCTGGTTGCCGCTGAGTGCCTCGGCCCAGCGATCGGCCCATCGGCCGCAGTGCCACAGGTGAAACGCGATCGGCGGGGAGGTCGGGCCGGGGATCCAGGCGAGATCTGCATCGGTGCATGCGCCAACGGCGTCAAGCAGGAGGCGCTGCACGACGGCCACGCGGTTGGCCAGGATGGCAGTGTGCGTGCGGACCGCCATCAGACCGCCACCGCGCTCGGGACCTGTTCGGCGGCGTGGTAGGAGGAGCGCACCAGCGGACCGGACTGCACATGGCGGAAGCCCAGCTCCAGCCCGACGCGGCGCAGGGCCATGAACTCGGCGGGGGTGTAGTACTTGTGCAGCGGCAGGTGCTGGCGGCTGGGCCGCAGGTATTGGCCCAGGGTGAGGACCTCGATCTGCGCCTCGCGCAGCAGCCGCATCCCCTCGTGCAGCTCGTCGGTCGTCTCGCCCAGCCCGACCATCATCCCGGTCTTGGTGACCATGGCGTGGTGACCGATCTCGGTGGCGACCGCACGCCCCTGGGTCAGGACCGATACGGAGCGGTCCCACTTCGCGCGGCGCCGCACCTGGCGCTGGAGCCGCGGGACCGTCTCGACGTTGTGGTTGAGGATCTCCGGTCGAGCCTCGACGACCGTGCGGATATCGGCCTCGCGACCGTTCAGGTCGGAGATCAGCACCTCGATGCTGGTGGTGGGGGAGGCGTTGCGGATGGAGCGGATGGTGTTGGCCACGACGCCGGCGCCACCATCGGGCAGGTCGTCGCGGGCGACCATGGTGATCACCGCGTGGTTCAGGCGCATCTGCGCTGCCGCTTCGCCGACGCGGCGCGGCTCGTCGGTATCGGTCTGGGGTGGCCGTCCGGTGTCGATGGCGCAGAAGCCGCAGTTCCGGGTGCAGACGCTGCCCAGCACCATGAAGGTGGCGGTGCCGAGCGCCCAGCACTCGCCCTGGTTGGGGCAGCGGGCCTCCTCGCAGACGGTATGCAGCGCCTGGCTGCGCATCAGCTTGTTGACTCCGGCGTAGGTTTCGCCTGAACCGATTCTTACCTTGAGCCATTCGGGCCGGCGTCCGCCGGGGCCGGCGTTCTCGGGGATCGGGTCGCCGGGGAAGATGCCGGGGCCGGCGTCGAGGGCGAGCGCGGGGCCGCCGGGGTACATCAGGTCCGTGTGCGGCTCGCCCTCCGGTGCGCCGAGCACCGCGAGCTCGCCGAGGGCCGAGAAGTCACGCTGCGGGTGGAGTGCCACGTGCGGAGTCTACCCAAGCGCGTCGGGGAGTGGCGTTTGCCTCGCCGCATGGGCGGCGGCTCTGCCGTCAGGGCCGTTCGTGCAACCGTGCAACCGTGCACCTGCGCAACTGTGCTGCTGTGCTGCATGAACCAGGGTGACGATGCGGGGGCGGGCGTCACGCGCGCCGACGGCCCACTGTTCCACCGGGCGGATCTAACGATCACGCATCGGCCAAGTAGGCATGCGGATTCCCACCCGGTGAGATTCGCGACCCCTAACGCGGCGCAAGGCGGCCAAAAGGCCCCGTTGTTGATCGTTAGATCCATCCGATGGAACAGCATGCGGTGGGAACTCATGCGGTGGGAACCCATCCGCGGTCGGGGGTGACCATGCGCGAGGCGGTGCGCTACCTTCCGACCGGGGAGCGGGATCGGCTCATGGCGGCGTACCGGGGGCGACACCGGGCCACCTGAGTACTCCGATGGTCCTATCGACCCCGGACCGCACCATTCCTATCGTTCGGCGCGTATGTTGCGTGCATCCACCACGACCGCGGCGCGCTCCGGCCGGCGGCCGATGCTGCTCGGCCTCGTCTTCGGCATCTTCCTGATGCTCATCGGGCTGACCGCAACGGCCCTGGTGACCGTCACCTCCATGCATCTCTCCAGCACCACGCTGGCGGCCGTCGTGTCCAGAGACCGCTCCCTCGTCGCGCTCTTCGTCAACGGTAACCTCAACCGGTCGGACCTGGCGGGGACGCTGAGCGCCAGGCGCGCCACCGAGCTGGAGGGCAAGCTGACCGCGCTGATCGCGCAGGACGAGATCCTTCGCGCGGAGCTGCGCGCAGACGACGGCACGATCCTGGCCAGCTCAAGCGGCAACGACCGCGGCGCCCGCCCGGCGATCTCGGAAGGGATGCGCGCTGCACTCGCCGGTGACCCATCGGTCGCCATGGTGGAGGTTGGCGAGGCGGCCGACCTCGGGGCCACGACGCTGAGCGCCGCGCACCTCGTGCGCGAGTACCTCCCGATCCTGTCCGACGCCGGGAACACGCTCGGTGTCATCGCCCTATGGCGCGACGGGGGACCCCTGCTGGCTCGCATCGATGCGGCGCGAGGGGACGTGGTGCTCGTCACGATCACCGCCTCGGTCTTCCTCGCGGCGGTCCTGTTCGCCGTCTTCCGAGCGGCGCAGCGACGGATCTCCCGCCAGCACGCGCAGCTCCTCGAGACCGAGCGCCTGGATCCACTCACGGGTCTGTTCAACCATGGAGCCGTGGTGGGCATGTTGGCCGAGCGGCTCGAAGCCGTGCGGGCGGCAAACCGCCGCATGGGCCTGGCCCTGATCGACATTGACAACTTCCGACTGCTCAACGACACGCATGGGCACGCGGCCGGTGACGAGGCCCTGCTGCGGGTCTCACAGCTGGTCGCCGCCGAGGCGGGCGACGACTCATACGTTGCCCGTTACGGCCCGGACGAGTTCCTGCTGGTGATACCCGATGCCGGGGCCGATGAGATGCGGGCCGCGGTTGCCCGCGTCAGCGACGCTCTCTCCAACCTCACCCTGCAGTTCGGCGAATCCGAACCGCTGCCGATCACGGTCAGCGTCGGCATCTGCCTCTACCCTGAACACGCGGGATCGGTCACCGAACTCCTGACCGCCGGAGCGCTGGCCGTGCGCGAGGCTCGGGCCTCCGGCGGGGATGGCGTTCGCGTTGCGCACCTGGCCGAGGAGGGCGAACAGACTCACAGCAGCTTCGACGTGCTGCAGGGGCTGGTCATCGCCGTCGACACCAAGGACCGATACACCAAGCGTCATTCCGAGGACGTCGCCCGTTACGCCGTCTTCCTCGCTCGCCAGATCGGCATCGACGCGGCGCAGCTGCCGACGATCCACCTCGCCGGGCTCCTGCATGACGTCGGCAAGATCGGCATCCCCGATACGCTCCTGCGCAAGCCGAGCAGTCTGACGGCGCAGGAGTACGAGATCTTCAAGCAGCACGTCGCGCTCGGCGACGCCATCGTGCGTGACGTGCCGGACGTGGAGCTGGTCCGGTCCGGCATTCGACACCACCACGAGCGATGGGATGGGCGCGGCTACCTCCACGGCCTGGAGGGGGAGGAGATCCCCGTCCTCGCCCGCATCCTGGCCGTCGCCGACGCCTTCTCGGCGATGACCACCTCACGTCCGTATCGACGCGCACTGCCGCTCGAAGAGGCGCTGAAGCGGCTCGGCGACGCGGCCGGCACCCAGCTGCAGGAGGACCTGGTGGTCGCCTTCGTCAAGGGCATCGAGACTGCGCCGGACGCGCCGCTGCCCGGCGAAGTGCCGGTCGGGATCTGGCGGCCGACGCTCAAGGTGGCGTGACATGCGTCGTGGCCTGACCGCTCTCGCCGCCGCTCTCGCTCTCAGCTCCCTGTCCGGGATCGTGGCGGCGGCCACCCTGTACTCGATGATCGTCTCCCCGGCGGTGGCCACGGCGGGGCAGACGACGACCTTTTCGCTAACGGCGACGGCACTCAGCGGCGACCTCGGCTGCATTCGTGTGCTCCTGCCCGGCTCCTGGGAGATCGAGTCGGTTGGGATCCCGACGGCGAGCGACGACGGCATCTATTCGTCGAGCTTCGCGGGCACCACGGTCACGGTCAAGGCGAACTCCGATGGAGACCGCGTGAAGCCGCCTGACTCGGTCACCTTCACGATTCGAGCCACCCCGGCCGCAGCGGGGGTGGCGTTGTGGTCAAACGATGCATACGCGAAGAAGGACTGCACGGGAACGGCCGTGACAGGCACTCCGCTGGCGATCACCGTGCTGCCCGCGCCGACGCCCGCGCCGACGCCGACCCCACCTCCGACTCCCGTCGCCACGCCGCGCCCGACTCCAGCCACGACTCCCACGCCGAAGCCGACGGGGACGGCGGCCGCGACTCCCGCGTCCACGCCGACCTCCTCGCCGAAGCCGACGGGGACGGCGAAGCCGACAGGGACGGCGGCCGAGACACCCGCGTCCACTCCGAACCCGAGCGGCGAACCGTCGCCGACGCCGACGCCGACGCCGACGCCTCGGGACTCTGGGTCGGCCGCTCCGTCGACGACCGCATCACCGGCTCCGACGACCGCCCCCGACACCCTCAGCATCGCTGCGTACGACGATTCCACGGGTGGTGGAGGTGGCAGCAACTTCGGGATGGGCATCGATGTGCTGGCCCTCCTGGGCGGCCCGCTCACCTGGGTCGTACCAGGTGCTGCGGTCGGCGTGCCCGGCCTGCTGGTCATCCTCTTCGTCGCGCTGCAGGCGCTGGGTGTGGCGGCCTGGATCCCGGCGGTGCGCCGGCTTGGCGGCGACGACGAACGTCGAGCCGGCCCGCCCGACTCGAGCTCCGCCGACCCCTCCGTCGGGCGGCCGCCGGCAGACTCCTAGGCGGACGATCGGCGTCTTCGCGTCCGGCTCCCGCCGTCAGGGGAGCGGGATCGCGTCGTGGCGGGGCCCCACCAAACGCGGGGCCGATTGCCCGGCTCCGTATGAGCATGATCTTCGTCGGATTGTCACCGGCGGATCCTTGGGCGGACCAGTGCGCGTTTCCACCCACCGCATCGGGCCGCAAGGCCTCGTTTCACGCTCAGCCGGTGGACCTTGGCCACCGATTCCCGTCATTGGTCACGCGTAACGGTCCACCGGTGCACAGTTGACCAACCTGGACCCAGCCCTCGAGGTGCCGCCCTGGGCTGCGCCGTTCTAGGATACGCAGCGGGATCGTCGGACGGCAGGAGCACGCGTACCGCGAGAAGCGACCGGCGACGAATCCGAGGTAACGCCTGTGATTGGACCTGCGAACCGATCCCGCTCGCTGCTGGCACTGACCGCCACCGTTGGGCTGCTTACAGTCGCCTGCTCCGCACGCGCCCCGGTTCCCAGCTCGAACGCGGCCAGGCCTTCGCCTTCGGTGTCGGCATCGATCACCGCCGACCCCGAAGCTGGCGTCGCCTGGATCGCCTATCAGGCCGACGATCTGCGACTCATCCGGCCGGACGGCGGCGGCTCCCGAAAGGCCCTGCCGAACGGACCGACGAACGCCCGTCACCCAGATTGGTCGCCGGACGGGACTCGATTCGTGTTCGTGACCGACGAGGCCGATACGCGCGATATCTGGATGGCCGACTGGGACGGCGGAAACGCCCATCGCATCTTCGACTGCAAGGCGCCCTGCGTCGACGCCGACGGGCCATCCTGGTCGCCCGATGGCGGTGCGATCGCGTTCCGACGGTACGACTCCACGGGCGGGACATTCCCGGGATCGCAGCTCGAGATCGTTGATCTGGATACCGGTGCGATCACCACCGCGGCAACCACGACGGCGCCCGACTTCATCGACGCGGTGCGCTGGTCACGAGACGGTCGCTCGCTGGTCATGAACATCGATACGTACAGCCAGCCGGTGACGGACGACTCGCCGAGGATGAAGTCGGCGATCGCCGTCCTCAGCCTTGACGATCCGACGCAAGAGCTGCGCCGCATCACCGATCTCGACACCTTCCCACAGTGGCCGGACTGGAGCCCGACGCAGGATCTGATCCTGTTTCAGGTAGGCATGCAGAATCTGGAGGATCTCGCCACCACCGTGGTGAACCTCTTCACCATTCGCCCCGACGGGACCGGGCTGACGCAGCTGACATTCTTCGGTCTGGACGGGCCGGCGGTATGGCTTCCCGCATGGGCGCCCGATGGGCTGTCGATCCTGATGACGGTCACGGCGCGCGATGGCGGTGGACATCACACCCTGGGGACGCTGCTGGCAGACGGGACGGGCCTCCGGCTCATTCCAGGGCCCGTTGGGGGCGCCCATCCCCGTCAGCGGCCGATGCCGACGCAGCCCTAGGACTCAGCCCAGTGGCGTGCCGGGGTCCCAGCCCTCGAGCCGCTTGCGGACATCGGCCAGGAAGTTGCCGACCTGCGCGCCGTCGAGCACGCGATGGTCGAAGCTGCAGGTCATGTTCATCATCGGTCTGATGGTGATCACATCCTCACCCTCGACGGTGATCACCACCGGTCGCTTGACGATCGCCTCCATCGACAGGATCGCCACTTCGGGCGAGTTCACGATCGGCATGGATGAGACCGATCCGAACCAGCCGGTGTTGTTGACGGTGAACGTGCCGCCCTGGATCTCGTCGAGGCGCAGCTTGTTGATGCGGGCGCGGGCCGCCAGGTCCTGGATCCGATGGTTCACGCCGCTGATGCTGAGCTGGTCGGCGTTGGCGATGACCGGCACCAGCAGGCCATTGTCGACCGCCACCGCGATCCCGATGTTCATCGCCTGCTTGAGGATGATCCGATCCTCGGCGAACTGGCTGTTGAGCGTCGGGTGCAGGCGCAGCGTCTCGGTGACCGCCTTGATGACGGCCGCCACGTAGCTGATGCCGATCCCCTCGCGGGCCTTGTACCCGGCCTGGTTGGCCTCGCGCCAGCGGACCACGTTGTGCATGTCGACTTCGATGACCGTGTAGGCGTGGGGGACGGTCTGCTTGACGCGGGTCATCTTGGCGGCGATCCCCTTGCGCATCTGGCTCATCGGGACCTCGGTGTCGCCGCCGACCGGTGCCGGCACCGGGGCTGGTGCCGCGTAGGCCGGCGCTGCCGCGGGAGCCGCTGCGGGGGTTGCCGCAGGCGCGGGTGCCGGTGCTGCGGCCGGTGGAGGCGCTGCGGGTGGAGGCGCTGCGGGTGTGGGCGCGGGGGCGCTCGGAGCGGCAACCGGCTCGGAGGCCACCGGCTCGGGCTCCGGTTCCGGCGCACCCTCCCCGCGTTCAATGAACGCCAGCACGTCGTCACGCGTCACGCGACCGGCCGCGCCGCTGCCCGTGAGCTGGCCGACATCGATGCCGTGCTCGCGGATCAGGCGCCGGACGGCGGGAGTCATGCGCATCGAGGCGTCGGTCGCCTGTCCGGCATCCTCCGCGGGCGCGGGCGCGGGCGCGGAGTCAGGAGCGGCAGGCTCGGCCATCGGGGCCGAAACAGCTGCCGACGCGACCGGTGCGGAGGCGACCGGTGCGGCTGCGGCAAGCTCGGTCACGGCTCCAGGAAGGGGCTCCAGAACGGATTCGGGTTCCGGTGCGGAGATCTCGAGGGCCGGTGCCTCGGCGACCGGGGGCGCAGGCTCGGCGACGGCGCCGCCATCGTCGATCTCGGCGAGCGGCGTGCCCACCTTCACCGTCTCGCCGTCCCCGACCAGGATCTTGGTGATCGTGCCGGCGACCTCGGCGGGCACCTCGGCATTGACCTTATCGGTCACCACCTCGAAGAGCGGGTCGTACTGCGCGACCTGATCACCCACCTTGACCAGCCAGCGCTCGATCGTCCCCTCGGTGACCGATTCGCCAAGCTGCGGCATCTTGATGGTGGTTGACATTCGTTACGGCTCCCTCAGTGCGGTACCGGCGCGCCGCCGGTTGCGTGTCGCCAGATCGCAGTGGGGTTGACCTTAGCCGCTCTGGCGGATGCGTGCGCGCCGACGGTCGATGGTCGCTGAGCGTGGACCAGACCGATGACGAGCGTGGCCCCACCCCGGAACGCACCAAACGGCAACCTGGTTGCGATCTGGCGCATCGGCGAGCAGCCAGGGGCCGTAGGGCGAATGAGGCTGCGATTCGGTGGCATTCGTCGCGTCGGGGGCATCGGATCAGTAGGCGGCGAGCGAGCGTGCGGCTTCGACGATCTTGGTTGGGTTCAGCATGAACCAGTCCTCGAGGTTGTGGTGGTAGGGGACGCCGGGGACATCGGGGCCGGCGAGTCGGGTGACCGGCGCGTCGAGCGAATCGAATCCGGCCTCCGCGATGGTGGCGGCCACCTCTGCGCCGAACCCGCCGAAGCGGTTTGCCTCGTGGACGACCAGAGCGCGGCCAGTGCGCGCCACCGAGGCGAGCACGGTGTCGGTGTCGAGCGGGCGCAGTGTGCGCAGGTCCACCACCTCGGCCTCCAGGCCGTCCTCGCGGGCGAGCGTCTCGGCCGCCTCCAGGGCACAGGTGCGCATGTAGCCGTAGCAGAAGATCGACAGGTGCTTGCCCGGACGCGCAACCTCGGCGCGGCCGATCGGCACCACGTGGTCGCCATCGGGAACATCGGCCTTGAACAGCCGGTAGGCCTTCTTATGCTCGAAGAAGATGACCGGGTCCGGATCGCGGATCGACGCCTTCAGCAGGCCCTTGGCATCGGCCGGCGTGCCCGGCGCGACCACCTTGAGGCCCACGGTCGCCGTGAAGTAGGTCTCGTTGCTCTGCGAGTGGTAGAGGGCGCCATGGACCCCGCCGCCGTACGGCATGCGGATCACCATCGGCAGCCCAAAGGTGTTGTTGGACCGATACCGCAGCCGGCTGATCTCCGACACGATCTGGTTGAAGGCCGGGTACACGAAGTCGGCGAACTGCATCTCGGCGACCGGGCGCAGGCCGTAGATCGCCGCCCCCATCGCGGCTCCGGCGATGAGCGCCTCGGAGAGCGGCGTGTCGAGGACGCGCCTGTCGCCGTACTTGGCCCACAGGCCCTCGGTCGCGCCGAAGACGCCGCCCTTGCGACCGACATCCTCGCCGAGCACCATGACGGTCGGGTCGCGCTCCAGCTCCTCGTCCATCGCGAGGCGGATCGCTTCGAGGATGTTCAGCTCCGCCATCAGTCGGCGCCTTCCGCGTAGACCCAACGGTGCGCGGTCGCCGCATCGGGGTCGGGGCGCGCCTCGGCCCGCGCCTGGGACTCGTTGATCTCGGCCTTGATCTCTCCCCGCAGCGCGGCGTCCGCCTCATCGGTCAGGAGGCCGGCGGCACGCAGGCGGTTGCCGAAGTGGGGGATCGGGTCCTGCTCCTTGAGCTCCTCGACCTCGGCGGGGTCGCGATAGCGACGCTGGTCGTCGTCCGATGAGTGGCTGGTCAGCCGCACGACGCGGGCCTCGATGAGCGTCGGCCCCTCGCCCCGCCGCGCGCGCTCGTGTGCCGCCTTGGCCACCGCGTAGCAGGCCAGCGGATCGCCGCCATCGACCGTCACGCCGGGGAAGCCGTAGCCGTCCGCGCGCGCCGCGACCGACTGCCCGCCGACCTGGCGCTCGAGCGGGACGCTGATCGCCCAGCCGTTGTTCTCGCAGACGAAGATGACCGGCAGCCTGTGCACGCCGGCGAAGTTCATCCCCTCGTGGATCTCGCCCTGGTTGCTCGTCCCCTCGCCGAAGCTGGTGATCGCCACCACGTCGTCGCCCCGCACCCAGGCGCCCATGGCGATCCCCACCGCGTGGAGCACCTGGGTGCCGACCGGCGACGAGACCGACACGATGTTGTTGCGCGCCGCCCCGTAGTGCCCGGGCATCTGGCGGCCGGCGGAGCTTACGTCGTCGCCCTTGGCCAGGTGGGCGGTGATGATGTCCTCGGCGCTCATCCCAAAGGTGATGGTCGCGGCGATCGACCGATAGAAGGGCGCCATCCAGTCCTGGTTGCGGCGCATCGGCCAGGTGGTGCCGACCTGGGCAGCCTCATGCCCCTGCCCGCTGATGATGAATGGGATCTTGCCGGCCCGCTGCATCAGCCACATCCGCTCGTCCACCGCGCGCGCCAGCAGCATGTGGCCGTACATGCTGAGCACGTCCTCGTCGCTCAGGCCGAGCTCGCGATGCCCCAGCGTGGCGGCCGGATCCTGTGTGGCCATCAGACGTGGATCGCCGCGCCGTCCACCGCCAGCGCGGCCTCGGCGAGGACCTCGGTGAGGGTCGGGTGAGCGTGCACCGACATGGCGATCTCGCCGGCGGTCCCCTCGACCAGGCGGGCGAAGACCGGCTCGGCGAGCAGGTCGCCGGCGTGCGGACCGATGATGTGGGCGCCGAGCAGGAGGTCCGTCTCCGCGTCCGCAACGAGCTTGGCGAAGCCGTCGATCTCGCCGACGATGGTCGCCTTGCCGAGGGCGCGGAACGGGAACGATCCGACCTTGACGGTATGTCCGGCCTCGGTCGCCTCCGCCTCGGTCATGCCGACCGATGCGACCTGCGGCCGGCAGAAGGTGACGCGCGGCATGAGGTCCATGCGCACCGGCTCCGGGTGGTGGCCGGCGATCGTCTCGACCGCGACCAGCGCCTCGTGACTCGCCACGTGGGCCAGGGCGTACCCCGGCACGATGTCGCCGATGGCGTACAGGTGCGGCACGCCGGTCTGCATGTAGCCATTCACCTTGACGTAGCCGCGCTCCATCTCGACGCCGTCGATCGCCTCGAGGCCGATCCCATCGGTGAGCGGTCGTCGGCCCACCGCAACCAGGATCAGGTCACTGGTCGCCTCGGTCACCTGGTCGCCGGCGTTGGCCTTGATGGCGAAGTGGACGCCCCCCTCCACGCGCTCGATGCTGGCCGGATCGATCGTCGCCGCGGTGTGGATGGCGATGCCGCGCTTGCGGAAGACGCGGTGCAGCTCCTTCGAGACATCGGCGTCCTCGAGCGGCACGACGCGGTCGAGGAACTCGACCAGGTTGACCTCGGCGCCGAAGTCGCGGTACATGCTCGCCCACTCGACGCCGATGGCGCCGGCGCCGACGATCGTCACCCGGCCAGGCACATCGTTGCGGCGGAGCGCCTCGTCCGAGGTGATGATCCGCTCACCGTCGACCTCCAGCCCGGGCAGCGCGCGCGGGGCCGAGCCGGTGGCCAGGATCAGGTCGGTGGCGCTCGCCTCGAGATCTCCGTCCTCTCCGCCGGTGACGCGAACCGATGTGGGGCCGGTCAGCGTGCCCTGCCCGCGCAGCACGGTCACGCTGTTCTTCTTCATCAGGAACTCGACGCCCTTGACGTGCTTCTCGACCACCGCGTCTCGGCGTGTCGCGAGGGCGGAGTAGTCGAGGCTCACGCCGTCGGATCCGGCGAGTCCGAATTCGGCTCCCTGCTCGGTGACGCGGTGGAGCAGGTCGGCGGTCTCCAGCAGCGCCTTGGATGGGATGCAGCCGCGATTGAGGCACGTTCCGCCCAGGCGGTCGCGCTCCACCAGGCCCACCTTGAGGCCGAGCTGCGCGGCGCGGATGGCGCCCACGTAGCTCATCCCGCCACCCAGGATCAGGAGGTCGAAGCGCTGCGTCGTCGCTCATCGGTCGGCCGGCCGGTCGAGCGGGCGGCCCTCGTGCGTGGTCATGGCGGCTCGCCAGGCGTCCGAGACCGGCGTGGGCTTGTCGGTCTCGTAGTCGAAGGCGACCAGCACCGCCTCGGAGCGGGCAAGCTCGCGGCCGCCCCGTCCGCTGAGGACGTGCGACATGTGGACGCTGGTGCGACCGATCCAGTCGACCCGGGTACCGACCTCGACAGGGTCGTCGAACAGGGTCTGTGCAACGTAGTCGATCTCGAGCCGGGCCAGGATGAACGGCATGCTGACCGGATCGGCCCCGGTCCCCAGCACGTCGCGCAGGTAGAGCACCCGACCCTGCTCGACGTAGGTGGCGACCACCGCATTGTTCACGTGGCCGAACGGGTCGAGGTCACCGAGGCGCACCTGGACGTGCGTGGCGTGGCGAAAATCGTCTCTCACAGGACGCCGATTCTACCGTCAGAGCGCCTCGCCGGCGCGCGCCAACAGCCCGGCGACCAGCGTCGTGCGCGGCACGACGCTCGCCAGGTCGAGCCATTCATCGACCGAATGGTCGTCCCCGCCGACCGGCCCGAGGCCGTCGAGCGAGGGGAGTCCGGCCGCCGCGGTGGTGTTCGCGTCGCTCGCCCCGCCGGTCGCCGCGTCGGTCACCGCGAAGCCGATGTCGGCCGCGATCCCCTGCGCGAGGGAGACGAGTCGAGCGGAGGCGGCGGACTTCTCCATCGGTGGATGGCCTGCGACGCGGCGCAGCGTGCCGGTGACGCCTTCGGTCGCTGGGCGCGTGACGATCTCCTCGACCGCAGCGGCGGCATCGTTGAACTCAGCAGTGGTGGCTGCCCGCAGGTCGAGCTGAATCCGGCACTCGGCTGCGACGACATTTGGGCGCGTGCCGCCCGAGATGACCCCGGCGTTGAGCGTAACGGTCGACCAGCGGCCGTTCAGCGCGTGGAGGGCGAGCACCTGCCGCGCCGCCTCGACGACGGCGCTGCGGCCCTTCTCCGGCTCCACGCCGGCGTGCGCCGCCCGCCCGAGCAGCGTGATCTCGTAGTCGGCGATCCCCTTGCGGGCGCTGACGATGTCGCCGTTGGCCCGGGCGCACTCGAGGACGAAGGCGGCCTCATGGTCGGCGACGAGCGCGCGGATGTGCGGCGTGGAGAACGGCGAGCCGATCTCCTCGTCCGGGTTGGCGACGAACGTGACGGCCGGGTGGACGCCGAGCAGGTGGAGGGCGGCGATCGCGTGCAGGCCCGCCAGCAGGCCCGCCTTCATGTCGGTGATGCCCGGGCCGGTGCCGCGGGATCCTTCGGCACGGAACGGGCGTTCGGCAGCGGTACCGGGGTCGAAGACGGTATCCATGTGACCGATGACCAGCAGGCGTGGGCCGGTCCCGGTAAGGCGGCCGATCACCAGGTCGCCCAGCTGCGCCTCGCCGTGGGCGGGACGGTGGCGGATCCGCTCGACCGCAGCGCCCAGCTCGGTGAGTTGCGCTTGAACGAAGTCCGCGACGAGGTTGACGCCCGCCGGCGTATACGAGCCGCAGTCGATGTTGACGAGGCGCTCCAGCTCGGCAAGGAAGCGCGACTCGCGAGCCGCAACGGCTCGCAGAATGTCGCTGGGAGTGGGGCGGGCGGCGGCGGCTTCCATTGCCGGCCGAGTCTAGTCGGTCACCTCGAACTCGAGGTCGATGACGACGCTTCGGTCGGCATCCTCATTCTGCTCGGCGTCGGAGGGAAGCGGCTCGACGACCAGGAGCAGGTATCGGCCAGGTGGCAGGTCTCCACGAAAGACGGTCCGCATTCCGCGCTCCGGGAGGGAGAACCACCCGAGAACGCGGCTTCCACTCTCGTAGGCGCCAGCCATCTCACCCGTCTTCCGGAGCGCCAGCTCTTCGTCGGTCGAGATGGCAAGGACGCCCGCCTCATGGCCCGGGAGATCAACGTTTTCGAAGGTCCAGTACATCGGTGCGGAGGTAGCGCTCGCCCGCGTGAGCTGGATGTTGTCGTGAGCTATCACGACACTCGGCTGAATGGCACCGAGCGGGATGATTGCCTGGATGCGCTCCGCGAAGAGCGTCCCGCCCGCGATCACGAGGAGAGCGATCGCGAACACGCGGACGAAGTCGCGCCGCGTCGCTGACGCGAACAGGGAACGGCGCCGCAGGCGTGACACCAGGACGTGACCGACGGCCACTGAGGCCATGGCGATGACGATGGTCAGCCCGAGTTCCTGGGCGAATCGGTCGGCGGTCAGGTACCACGGAGTGTTGGTGAAGAGACGGCTGAGTCCCGCGTACGCGATCAGCGCGACGGCTGGCCCCGCGATCGCGCCGCCGATGGTGGCGATCAGCTCGGCGCGGACCAACGCGGCAACGCCGCCCACCACGAACCAGGCGAAGACGCCAACGGGAATCCCGTCGGCAAGCGGCAGGAGCACGTAGCCCGCATACGCCATCGGGATGAGCATCAGGAAGCCGACCAGGACGACCGTCGAGGTGGCCCCGCGCTGCCGGAGGTTGGTGGTCGTGGAGCTTGGTGTGTCCATGGGAGGCATCCTGGGGTCTGGGCACTGCGGCCAGACTGCGGCACGATCGTATACTCCCCGCCATGCCGCACGACGCGCCGACCGCGGGCGGGGTCGAGCTTCTCGAACTGCGCGTCCTGGACGGCCCGAACCGCTTCTTCAACACGCCAGCCATCAAGCTTGAATTCGGGTCGGAGGTCGCGCACGCGGCGGCCGATGTCGCGGCGTCGGCGGGACTCGCCCTGCGCCGGCTGCACGTGGCAATCGACCTGCCCGCCCCGCGCGTCACGGTTCGACATTCGGTCGACCACCGACGGGCAGCCATCGCGTTTCCGTGGAGACGTCGCGCCATCGCCCAGGCGATCGCCGCCGCCGCGTCCCGCATCGTGCTCGGGCGGGGTGACGAGGCGCGCGAGCTGACGGGGCTGGCCGTCATCTCCCCTGGCCCGCGACCCGAGCTGCCGCGCGTTCGCGTTCCGATCGTGGCGGTGACCGGAACGAACGGGAAGAGCACGACCACCCGGCTCATCGCGCACATCGCCGCGCAGGCGGGCCGTCGGGTGGGCATGACCAATTCGGACGGGATCTACCTTCGTGGCGAGCTGGTCGAAGCGGGGGATTGGACCGGCTTTGGCGGTGCGGCACGCGTGCTCTCCGAGCCGGGGGTCGATCTGGCTGTGCTCGAGACGGCCCGCGGTGGGATCCTGCTGCGCGGGATCGGGTACGCGCGCAACGACGTGTCGGTGGTGACCAATGTGAGCGCCGACCACCTGGGTCTGCAGGGGATCGACACGATCGAGGAGCTCGCCGAGGTGAAGGGCGCCGTGACCCGTATCACGCGGCGCGGGGGCTGGGCGGTGCTGAACGCCGAGGATCCGCTTGTCTGGGCGATGCGCCGTGAAAGTCGCGCGCGCCGCTACGCGTTCAGCCTCGATCCCCAGGCGCCGGGCGTCGAGGCCGCGCTCGACCGCGGCGGCCGGGCGGCTGTCCTCCAGCGGGGCTGGCTGGTCCTGCTCGCCCCCGATCGACGGCCGATCCGGCTGGCGCGCGCCGCCGATCTGCCGGTCACCTTTGGCGGCCTGTCGAGGTACAACATCGCCAACGCGCTCGCTGCCGCTGCTGCGTGCGACGCGCTGGGGCTCACCGCCGACCAGATCAGCGCCGGGCTGCGGAGCTTTTCCCAGGACACCGACACCAATCCCGGGCGCCTCAACCTGTTCGAGCGCGACGGGGTCCTGGCGCTCGTCGATTTCGCGCACAACGAGGCGGGGCTGATCGGGCTGCTGGAGGTCTGCCGCTCGCTGGCGGGTGTTCGACGTGGGGGTCGAACGCGCGGCAATGTTCGCCTGGCGGTGGGCACCGCCGGCGACCGGACCGATGAGATCGTCCACAACCTGGGCGTACTGGCCGGGCAGGGCGCCGACGACCTGGTGATCGCCGAAAAGCGCCACTATCTTCGCGGCCGGGACCTCGAAGGGATGAACGCGATCCTGCGTGAGGGCGCGGTCGAGGGTGGCTACGTGGGCGCGGTCGAGGCGTTGCCGACCGAGCTCGATGCGCTGCGCGTGCTCCTGGAGCGGAGCCGGTCCGGCGACGTGGCCGCGGTGATGAGCCATGTCGAGCGGGTCGAGATCTTCGCATGGCTGGAGGCCGCCGGGTTTTCGACGGTGGACGCGATCCGCCTGCGGGCGCTCGTGGGCGTCGCTGCGGTCAAGGACTGACCGCACCTCCACCCTTGCGCCGTGGCCCTGGGGTCACCCGGCGCCTACAACGGCCATGCGGACCCCGCCGCGGGGCGCAGACTGGCCGCTGGGCCATCGGGTGACGATCAGCGCCATGAAGGTGCGTCACGTTGGCCGTTGTAGCCACCCGATGACGGCGGGCAGCCGGCTGGACTGAGGAACGACTCGAGCTAGCTTCCGAGCTCCATCTCGTCATCCTCGTCGTCGGCCACGGCCGCGCCGTCGCTCGTCGACGCGGCGCCGTGCTGGCGCCGCTGCAGCTCCTTCCACACGTCGTTGGCGTGATCCACGCAGACGACCACCACGTCGCCGGCAAGCCCCATGTCCAGGGCGTAGCGCGTCGCCTCAAGCTCATCGAGCACCGTCTCGACGCCGGTGCAGCGGGCTCCAGCGTCCATGCCGGCGCGCACGCCGCGCTCGATGAGTGCCGCCGTGTCGCCGCGCGGGCGGCCACGGGTGTTGGCGTCCTCGCGGACGATGATCGTGTCGAAGTGATGCGCCGCGATCCGGCCCAGCTCGACGATGTCCTCGTCGCGCCGGTCGCCGGCGGTCGCCATCACCCCGATTCGTCGACCGGTGACGAGCGGCTGCCGGCCGCCGGGCGAGGGCTCGCCGAGCCGATCCACGAACTCGCCGAGCGCCTGGACGGCAGGAGGATTGTGGGCGTAGTCGACGATCACCCGGTACCCGTCGAGCTCGAACATGTTGAGACGTCCGGGGGCCATGAAGTAGCTGGTGGTGAAGGTGCGCAGTCCCTGGCGGATGTCGTGGAGGTGCGCGCCGGCGGCCCACGCCGCCCCCGCCGCCGCCAACGCGTTCTGAACGTTCATGCGTGCGCGTCCCTCGAAGGTGGCGGGGAGCAGGTGCGTCCAGACCAGCGGCATGCTCTTGCGCCCGTGGCGCAGCACGATCATCTCCCCGTTGCGCCCCGCCTCGATCGTGACCGCTCGGCGGCCGCGGCTCGCCTGCTGGCGGATCCGGTCGTTGCCGGCGTCCATGCTGAAGTAGATGACCGATCCGGAACAGTGGCGACCCATGGCGGCCACCAGTGGATCATCGGCGTTGAGCACCGCGGTCCCGCTGCGGGGGACGGCCTCCACGACAACCTGCTTGACCGCCGCCAGCTGGCGGATGGAGGTGATGCCACCCATGCCCAGGTGATCGCCGGTCACGTTGAGCACGACCGCCACGTCGTTGCGGTCGTAGCCGAGCCCCTCGCGCAGGATCCCGCCACGCGCCACCTCGAAGACGGCCATGTCGACCCGCGGGTTCTGCAGCACCGTCGAGGCCGATCGCGGCCCGCTCATGTCACCCCTCCGGATGAGCCGACCGTCCACGAAGATGCCGTCGGTACTGGTCATCCCGACCTTGTGGCCCATCCCCTTGAGGATGTGGTTGATCATCCGGGCGGTGGTCGTCTTGCCGTTGCTGCCGGTCACCGCGATGATCGGGATGCGCGCCGCCGAGCCGGGAGCGAAGAGCATGTCGATCACCGGTTTCGCCACGTACTGGGCCTCGCCCTCGGTCGGATGGGTGTGCATCCGGAATCCCGGGGCGGCGTTGACCTCGACGATTCCGCCTCCCGTCTCGCGGACCGGCAGGCTGATGTCGGGGCAGATGAAGTCGATCCCGGCGATGTCCAGGCCGACCACCCGTGCCGCCAGCTCAGCGGTCTCGGCGTTCTCCGGGTGGATCTCCTCGGTCCGGTCGATGCTGATGCCGCCGGTGCTCATGTTGCCGGTCCGCTTCAGGAAGACGCGGGTCCCCTTCGGCGGGACGGCGTCCATCTCGAACCCCTGCTCGCGCGCATAGCCGACCGCATCGGCGTCGATGTTGATCCGGGTGAGGACCTTTTCGTGGCCGATGCCGCGGCGCGGATCGGCGTTGGTCGTCTCGACCAGCTCGGCCAGGCTGTGCTTGCCGTCGCCATCGACGTGTGCCGGCAGGCGCTGCGCCACCGCGCGCAGCACGCCTCCGATGACCAGGCACCGATAGTCGTTGCCGACCAGGAACGTCTCGACCACCACGCCCCCGTTGCGCGACTCGCCGCGCGCGACCGGATACGCGGAGCGCACCGCGTCGTCGTCGGCCAGGTGCAGCATCACGCCTCTGCCGTGGTTGCCGTCGAGCGGCTTCACGGCAACCGGGTAGCCGACCCGCCGGGCCGCCGCCACCGCCTCTTCTGCGCTGCGGACCACCTCCGCCCGCGGGACCGGGGTGCCGGTGGCGGCCAGAAGCTGGTTGGTGAGCTTCTTGTCCGACGCGATGTCCACGCCGAGCGAGCTGGTGCCCGATGTCATGGTCGCCCGGATGCGACGCTGGTGAACCCCGTGACCGAGCTGGACCAGCGACCCCTCGTTGAGCCGGATCCACGGGATGTCGCGCAGGCTGGCTTCGTCGAGGATCGCCTGGGTCGAGGGGCCGAAGGCGGCTCGCTCGGCGAGGCGGACCAGCCCTTCGAACTCAGTGACGACGTCGAAGCCGGGTTCCGCCTCCACCAGGTGGTTGACGAGCCGCACGGCCAGCTGGCCGGCCGCCTTGCCGACGCTCTCCTCGGCGTACGAAAAGACGACGTGGTACCGGCCCTCCTCGCCGGTACTGCGCGTCTTGCCGCGCCCGACCTCGGTACCGGCGTCGCGTTGCAGCTGCAGCGCGATGTGCTCGGCGACATGCCCGAGCCAGGTGCCATCCTTGAGGCGGCGGACGAATCCGCCGGCGCGGCCGGTGGAGCACGAGTGCTGCGCAATGCCGGGGAGGTTCGCCAGGAGTGCGGTGGTGAAGCCGGGGATCAGGTTGGTCGGATACGCTTCCAGGACGCCCAGATCGACGACGAGCTTGATAGCCGGCTCGTAGCTCCAGTAGTTGGGTCCACGGAAGACGCGCGTCTCGAGGATGCGCAGCGTCGGTCGCGGGCCATCACCATCGGGGGGAGGGGCGACCTTGCGGGCGCGGGGCTTTCGCGCTGCCGCGCTCACTCGCTCGCCTCTTCGTCGCGATGCGCGCGCAGCGCGCGCCGACGCGCTCGCTCCGGTGCGACGTCATCGGCCCCCTCCGCGGCCACCCGGCGGATCAGCCGCCGGGTATGCATGCTGGCAGCCTCCAGCTCCGCCAGGTCGCGCTTGCTGCCGGAGATCGCGTGCAGCGGAGTCAGCAGGCGCCGTCGGCGCAGGTCGAAGCGGTAGCCGGACGGGAGCGAGTGCAGGACGACGCCGCTGATCATGATCGGCCGGTAGCGCTTGACCTCGTATGCATCGGTCTGCAGGCGTCCAGGATCAAGGATCGTCACCGACCCCTTGCCGATCACCTCCATCACCCCCGATGGACTGACCAGAGCGGCGGTGTCCTCGTCGACTCCCATGCCGAGCAGGGCGGGCGACTGGGCGACCAGCGCAAGCAGGCGACCGATCCGGTTCCGCTGCTCGAAATGCTGGTCGATGATCACGCCGCTGAGCAGCCCCAGGCCGGCGCTCATCTGCGTCATCCGCTGCTTGGGCGTCGCCCCGCTGGCGCCGAACGAGACCATGTGGGTGGAGATGGCGCTCGCCCCGGCGCTGGTGCCCGCCACGATGGCACCGTGCTTGTGGCGTTCGATGATCGCGCGGCCCAGGGCGGTGCCACCGATCATGCTCGACAGGCGCAGCTGGTTGCCGCCGGTCATGAAGATGCCGGTGGCGTCGGCCACTGCCGCCACCGTGGCAGCGTCATTGGCCTCCTCTCGGGTGAGCGGCCGCAGCCCGCGGATGTCCGGGACGCCCATCGCGGTGAACAGGGCGCGATACAGCTCGGTCGCTTCTTCGCCAAGCGACGACGCGGTGGAGATGATCGCAACCCGCGCGTCCGGGCCGCCGGCCAGCGAGACGAAGCGGGACAGGATCTGCCGCTGGCGGAGCTTCTCCTCGGCACCACCGATGATCAGCAGGTGGCCCGCCCGCGCGGCGCCGTGTGATGTGGCCGTCATATTCGAGGCAGCATACCGAATGCCGCTCGACCACCGCCCCCGCTAAACTCGATCGGATGTCCACCGACATGCGGGTTGCCTCCGGTCGCGTCGAGGCACGCGACTTCTACGCCGTGCTTGGAGCGGAGCCGTCGGCGACCGCCGCTGAACTGCGCGCAGCATTCCGTGCGGCCGTTCTGCGACACCACCCCGATCGCAGCACCGCGGACTCGCTCGCCACCAGGCGCACATCGGTGCTCAATCGGGCATGGAGCGAGTTGCGGGATCCCCTGCGGCGGCTGCACTACGACCACGCAATGGAGCGGGGATCGGCCGCGACGCTGCCCTGGCCGCTGAGCCCGGGCGACGCCGCATCCCTGCCCCCGCGACGCGCGAGGGGGGTTCGGACCGCTCGCAGCCGCTGGCACACCCCCCACTGGCGACACGTGCACGGCTTTCGCATCCCCGCCGAGGTATTCGCGCAGGGTCCGGCAGCACAGCACGCCTGGATCGTTGCCAACCAGATCGAACGCGAAGACTGGCGCGAGCACACCGAGCGCTACTGGCTGCGCTACGCAGCCGCGTACTACCGTGAGCGCGGGCGGACCGACGACTGGCTCGGCGCGCAGGAGCGGCTCCTGGAGCTCGACACGTCGTTCGATTCGCTGGAGCGGGCGGGTCTCCGCGACGTGTACAGCAGCACCGGGCAGTACCTGCGCGGCGCCGACTTCCTGCGGGGTGCCGCGGCGCAGTACGCGCCCGACAGCGCGCCGCATCGGTGGATCGCTCGCGAGCTGCGCGCGCTGCTGGGAGAGTACCGCGACGCTCGCGTGCGCCGCGGATCGCCGCAGGATCGCGCCGAAGCGGCCGAACTGCTCCTCAACTTCCTCGAGGCGCTCGACATGCAGCCCGGCTTTGCCGACGTCCGGGCCGCGATCATCGCGCATCGCCGCGCCGGCAATCAGGCCCGCGCCATGGAGCTGATCGAACGGGCGGCGACGGTGCCGGTCCACGAGCCGGCGCGCTGGTTCAGCCTGGTGCAGCTCCTCACCGAGGCCGGCGAGCTGGATCGCGCGTCGGCGCTCCTCGCCGAGATCGCCCGCGGCGACCGCCCCGGCGCCCTTGATCGAAGGCGGATCGGCGGAGACCCGGTGCGCCGCATCGCCGCGGCGCGCGTCCGTCTGCAGCGCGCTCGCGAGCGGGCCACCGGGCGGGCGACTCGGGTGGCGGCGGCAGCCGGCCGTGCCTGATTCACGGCGCCGGCCAGATCCGCTGGACGACCTGCTCGGCTAGGGGGCAGGCACGACCTCTACCGGTCCGACGCCGAGCGCCTCAACGTCGGCGCGGATGGCAGACGCGTCGCCGACCGCCACCACCAGCAGCTCCGCCGGGCGGATCAGCTCTGCGGCGGCCTGCTGGGCGCTCGCGGCGTCGACCGCTTCGAGGCGGTCGCGGTAGGTCTGCCAGTAGTCGTCGGCCAGCTCGTAGATCGCGATCGGCTCGAGGGCAGCCGCAATCCCGCCGGTCGTCTCGAAACGCAGCGGGAAGACGCCGATCTGGTAGTCCTGTGCCCGGCGCAGCTCATCGCTGGTGGGCGGCGCGGCACCGGCGGCCTCGAGCAGGACGAGCAGCTCGGCGATGGCCGGGGCCGATACCTCGGTCTGCACGGCGGCGCCGGCACTGAACGGCCCGGGGGCGCGACGCGGATCGAACCCACAGCGCGCTCCGTACGTGTAGCCGAGCTCCTCGCGCAGCCGACGGTTGATGCGTGACCCGAAGCTGCCGCCGAGATAGGTCGACATGATCGCGGCCGAGAAGTAGCGCGGATCGTATCGATCGATGCCGACCATGCCGACGCGCAGCTCGCTCTGCACGGATCCCGGGCGGTCGACGATCACCACGCGCCGCCCCCCGGCCGCCGCGGGCGCGATGACTCGGTGGCCCGGCCCGCGGCCCGACCAACCGCCCAGGTGCCGTTGAGCGAGCCGCAGCGCCTCGTCCCCATCGAAGGTGCCGGCGATCACGAGGTGTGCGCGCCCCGGCCGATGGTGCGTGGCGTGGTGTCCACGCACGTCGTCCACGGACAGCGTCTCGACCATCTCGGGCGAGCCGCCGGCCGGCCGCCGGTATGGGGTCTCGGCGTCGTACAGGTGGCGGATGAAGCTCTCGTCGGCGAGCGATCCGGCGTCGGCCCGCATCTGGAGGATGGCGGCGAGCCGCTCTGCCTTGAGACGGCTGAACTCGTCGGGGTCGAAGCGCGGCTCCTGCACCATCTCGGCGAGCAGTGACAGTCCGGCATCGAGGTGCTGGGGAAGCGACTGGAAGCCTGCCCGGCTGCTGTCCCACGACGACTCGCTGTTCACCTCGATCCCCAGTCGCTCGGTCGCAGCCGCGAACGCGGCGGCGTCCAGGCGGCGCGTGCCGGTGACGAGCAGGCGGGCGGTGAGGGAGGCGACACCGCCATGTGGCTCGTCCTCGGCCGCTGCGCCGGCATCGATCAGGAGGTGGACGCTGGTCAGCGACGACCCGGCGATCGGGACCAGCCAGACCGTCAGTCCGTTGTCCAGCCGCTGTCGGGTGAAGTCGGGGAATCGGTATGGTCGCGGGGCTGACGGAGTCGGGCGCATCGGACTGGCGGTGCTCACGCTGCCTCCTCGGTCCCGGGCTGATCGGCCTCGCCCGGGAGGTAGGTCAGCAGCAGCCGGTTGTCGGCCCGCAGGCTTGCGCCCATGGCATCGCGTACCCGCCGGGCGTCGACGGCGTCGTATCGGGCGACCTCGGAGTTGGCCCGCTCGGGCTGGTCGAAGAGGCAGGTGTACATCGATAGGCGATCGGCTCGCTCACTGATGCGCTCCTGTCCGGACTCGATCCCCGCGGCGTGCAGGTTCCGCACGCGCTCGAGCTCGACGTCGGATGGCCCTTCGCTCGTCAGCAGGTCCACCTCGCCCAGCACCGCTTCGGTGAGCGCCTCGTGGTCGATCCCTGGCCTGGCGGTGGCCCACAGGCTGAAGATAGCGGCGCCGCCCACGATCGGGAAGGTCATCACCGACACATCCTGGGCGAGCTGACGTTCACGCACCAGGCGGCCGTAGAGGCGGGAGGCGCGACCGGTGCCCAGCGCGTCCACCGCCACCTCGAACGCGTCAAACGGATCGGTCCCGAAGACTGGTATCCGGTACGCGGCGTAGACCCTCGGCAGCGGCACCCGGTCGGAGACGACCTCGCGAATCTCGGCGCCGATGAGCGGCTCGATCGTGGTATCCGGCACCGGCGGTCGCGCTGGATTGGCAGGGATCGGCCCGAAGTGGCGCTCGATCATCGCCAGCGCCCCCGCGGGCTCGAAGTCGCCCACCACGCTGAGGACCGCATTGTCGGGGGCGTAGTAGGTGGCGAAGAATTCGCCGACGTCGTCGAGGCTCGCCGCGTTGAGGTCGTCCATGGAGCCGATGGTCGAGTGATGGTAGGGATGCCCGACCGGGTAGAGCAGCTCCTGGATCTTCTCGTCCCACGTGCCGTACGGCTGGTTGTCGACCGCCCATCGACGCTCGTTCTTGACCACGTCACGCTGGTTGTCGAGCTTCTCCTGGGTCATGGCCGGCAGCAGGTTCGCCAACCGATCCGCCTCCAGCCAGATCGCCAGTTCGAGCTGATGGCTGGGGAGCGTCTCAAAGTAGTTGGTGCGGTCCATCCAGGTGGACGCGTTCAGCGTGCCGCCCGCGGCCTGTACGAGGCTGAAGTGCTCGCCCTTGGCCACGTTGGCCGTCCCCTGGAACATCATGTGCTCGAACAGGTGGGCGAAGCCGGTCTTCCCTCGACGCTCGTGCTTGCTGCCCACGTCGTACCACAGGTTCACGCCCACGATCGGGGTGCGCTGGTCGGGGGAGAGAATGACGCGCAGCCCGTTTGGCAGGGTGTGGCGCTCGATCGGGATGTGGGGCACGACGGCAGGTCCTCGGGGGCGTGGTCTGGGCGAGCCGGGCCGAAGGCTACCACGCCCGACCGGGTCTCGGGCCGTCGGGCCCCGCGCCGTCGGGTCTCGCCGCGGAGCGTAACCGGCCGCGTATGGACCATCACGCAGATCACTGTGTACTCGCGACATGCTGGAGGGACCGAACATTGCGACGCTGGACCATCTCATTCATGGCCGCACTCATGCTCACCGTGGCATCACTGGGGAGTGCGCTCGGGCACGTCCACGGGATCACCCCGTTGGGATGTGTGACGACCGATAACCCGCTTGCGGGCGCGAATGGAACCAATGGCACGCCTGCCGACGACGCCAACGGAGGCCCCATCGCGGGGCTGATTCCTCGGGACCTCGGGAATGCGCCGGTGGGTGCCGGATTCGGCGGCAGGCACTCTGCCCTTTGCCGCTGAGGTGCGGATGGTGGCGTGCCGCCACTCGCAACGTCCCAGGCAGAACGAAACCGGGCCAGCAGAGCCCGGTTTCGTGGTTGATTGATTGGTGAGCGGCCAGGGATTCGAACCCTGAACCTAGTGATTAAGAGTCACTTGCTCTGCCGTTGAGCTAGCCGCCCGGGGGAATGATGGCGGAGTGGGCGCGGAGGGTCAACCGCGCAGGGGGGTGGTGGCGTGGGCCCGCGGTTCAGCCGCCTGGACGGCCGGGACCACCGAACGGTTCGGGCGCGTCGCCGTAATGATCGTCGAGGAAGGCACGGATCTGCTCGATGTCGGCCGTGTCGAGGTAGAGGAGCCAGTTCCACGAGGTGACGGCGATCGGGTGGCCGAAATCGCTTCCCCCCCACGGCGTGAGGATGACCTTGTACCGCTCCGAGGCGACCTGTGCCTGCATGTACGCGGTCAGTGCGGCGAGGTCGCCGTCGCCCAGCTTTGTCGGCTGGTACCAGATAACCAGGCCGCCGTGCTCGAGGTTGTGGAGCGCCGCCTCCTCGGGCATCGCTACCGAGTAGGTGCCCCAGTTCTGCACCGATGCCCAGTGCTCGCCAGAGGTCGCCGGCTTCGATGAATACGGACCGCCTGCCGTTCCCTCGTTGATGTGCCCGCGACCGTCGTCCGCCTGTCGCTCACCGACCCCAACCGCAGGACCGGTGCCTCCACCTCCACCGAACAGGAGCAGGACCAGCACCACCACCGCACCCAGGAGCAGGACCCCGCCGATCAGCAGGATGCGCCAATCGATCGGCGAGCCGCCCTCGCCGACGCGCCGCGTCATTGCCTCGGCGGAGGCGCGTGATCGCCGCTGGATGCCGGATGTTCGTCGCTTGGTCATGTGGCGCGACAGGATAGCCCAGTACCGGACCGCGTGGCGATGGGAGGATCTCCCACCCAGCGCAACCCCGGGCGCTTGTTAGAATCGGGTCGCCACGCGCCGCCCTGGCGGCGACGCCCCAGCGGAGGTGAGATGACCAATTCCGGCGCTGCCCGACCAAAGCGGAGCGTCTTCGCGCTGGTCAGAGAGCTCGTCTCCGGGTTGGTCGGCCTGGCAAAGCTCGAGCTCGAGCATGGCCGCCAGGAGATGGGCGCCATGCTGTCCCGTGCGAAGGGCGGCGTGGTCCTGCTGCTCATCGCGTTCGTGCTGCTCGTTGCGTCCCTGATCGCCGCGGTGATGGCGCTGATCCTTGGGCTCGCGGCGCTGACCGGCTGGCCGGGCTGGGTCATGGCGCTGATCGTCGTGATCGCGCTGATTCTGCTGGCCGGCTTCCTCGGCTGGCGTGGAGTACGGCGAATCAAGATCGGTCCGCCCGAGGAGACGATCGCATCGGTCAAGGAGGAGGTCGCGTGGGCGAAACGATTGATCGGACGCGGCTAGAGATCTCCGCCCAGCGGGCGGAGCTCGAAGCCACGGCATCGGATCTGCGCTCGGCGCTGGATCTTCGCCAGCGGGTGGCTGACAACCCGCTCCCGGTCATCGGCCTGGCGGCTGGCGTCGTCTTCCTGGTTGCCGGCGGTCCGCGCCGGGTCTTCCGCATACTGCGCGGCCGTGCCGCGTCGCGCGACGCCGAGCAGGCGTACGACGCCCTCCCGGGACCGATGCAGGCCTGGGTCGATGTCATGACCGATGCGGCCGGTGCATCGGGCGCCGCGGCTCGCGCCGGCCTGATCGAGGAGCTGCGTCGCTGGCGCCGTGAACCGGTGAAGGATCGCAAGGCCCGCCAGGAGCTCGCCAAGCAGATGGTTGACGGACCGCCGGGGCCGCAGCGCAGTGCGTGGGTCGCCGCCGAGGCGGCGCTCACCCTGCTGGCCGCCGCACTCGCGCGCAAGGCGATCGAGCGATTCCTGACCGATGAGCCAGATCGTCACGCGGCGGCCGGCCCGGCACCTGCGGCCGACTACTCGGGGATCTCTTCGCGCGGAAGGAGCTCCGGGGCACCGTAGACCCGACATCGGTCGTGACGAGTCACGCGCAGGTGTAGGTGCCGCTGAGCGGCTCGCCCTTCCAGGTGCCGGTGAACGTGCCGGACTTCAGGCCGGGGGCGACCACCATCTCAGGGTCAACGGCGTCCACGATCGAGCCGATCGCGGGATCAACGACGCGAATGCGAACCGCCTCCGCGCCGTAGGTCCCCCCGCCGGATGTCAGACCAGGCCCGCTGATGCCGCCCTGTGCCGGCCCGAGCGTGATGTACAGGTCGAGCGTGCCCCCCTGGCGATGCTCCAGGTAGAGCGAGGTCTCGTTCAGTCCGATGTCGCAGCGGCCGGGTCCCTCGATCGTGCCGCGAGCGGAGGTCACGGACAGGTCGACGGTCAGTTCCTGGGCCGCAATCGGGGTAGGAACCGGAGACGCGGTCGGCAGCGGTGTTGCGGTCGGCTCTGCAGTGGGGCTGGCCGTTGGCTCACGGGTAGGGCTGGGCGTGGGGATCGCCGACGCGCTGGGCGAGGGAGACGCAGCGTCGCTGCATCCGGCGGCGAGGAGCACCGCTGCGATTGCAGCAGCCCAAATTGGACGGAGGATTGGCCGGATCATGAGCATCCGGCGACGGTACGGCCTGCGACCAGATGGCGCAATCATCAATTCGCTCAACGCCGCTGCGAGCGACGACGCTGGCTGGGCCCTCGCGGACCCTTCCGAGCGTCGCCGCCCACAGCCGGCAGGCCGGTGGCTACCCCAGGTCCGAGGAGTCAGCCCGTGCGTCGTCTCGGATGTTCTCCGACGGTCGCACGATGAGCAGGTAGGCAAGCCCCAGCAGGAAGACGACTCCCGTGCTGATCGGGACCAGCCAACGGTCGAAGAAGACCTCGTACCCTTCGCCGCTCTTGTACGACAGGATCAGGATGGCCGATACGCCATAGACCAGACCCACGACGTTGACCAGCATCCCCCAGCGTCCCAGGGTGAACGATCCGCTCGGCCGCCAGCCGCGCCTGCGGGCGATGATCGAAGCCAGGACGACGCTCTGGAATCCGACGTAGATGCCGACAACGGCGAAGGCGATGATGATCGCGACCGTCGCCGACGGCAGCAGCGTGATCA
Source organism: uncultured Chloroflexia bacterium (assembly GCA_963695195.1). GTDB lineage: Bacteria > Chloroflexota > Limnocylindria > QHBO01 > QHBO01 > CF-167. The sequence goes on along the minus strand of CAVOGE010000004.1, from coordinate 131,471 downwards.
CGGCGGGCACGAGGACGGCCACCAGCACCGCCCCGGGGGGCATGTGCCAGCGCGGGTGGACGCTCGAGAGCGCTCGCGAACCGACAACCATCCCGTCCCGAGCGAACGAGTAGACGAGGCGGATCGCGGCACCCTGGATCGCGATGGTGCACGACACGAAGGCGAACAGGATCAGCGCAAGGGCGATCGTCGCCCCGGTGTCGCCGAAGTTCGCGAGCAGGATCGAGTCGATGGGCGACGCGTCGGCACCGCTCATGACCGCTCCGAGGTCAGGGACCGCCAGGATCAGCGCGATCGCCAGGAATGCCGAGGTCGCCGCGCCGACGGCCAGTGTCAGCTGCATCGCGCGCGGCACCTTCTGCGACGGGTCGTGGACCTCCTCGGCGATGTCGCCGCAGGCCTCGAACCCGTAGAAGATCCATACGCTGAAGAGTGCCGCAGCCAGGAAGGCGCCGAGGTAGCCCTCGCCGCCGCCGGCGCCCATGGTGTCGAAGATGACGCCGAAACTCTGGTTGCGATCGAAGAGCAGCAGGTAGGCGCCCAGCCCCAGGGTTCCCAGGATCTCGACCACCAGGCCCGCCCGCGCCAGGAGCGCAAGGCGGCGAATGCCGAGCATGTTCAGAATGCCGCCGACCACGATGACCGCCACCGCCATGAGGATGGTGGTCGTGGCGTTGTACTCCCAGCCGAACAATGGCGCCGCGAAAAGGTTGGCGGCGTAGGCCACGGCGGCAACGGTGACCAGGAGCGCAGCCGTATACATCCAACCTGAGACGAACGCGTAGCGCGGACCCACCAGGCGCTTGGACCATTGGTAGATGCCGCCCGCCAGCGGGAACTGCGATGCGATCTCCGAGAAGGTGAAGACGACCATGAACTGACCGAACACCACGATCGGAATCGACCAGACGAACGCCGGACCGCCCGTCGCCAGCCCGAAGGCGAAGAGGGAGTAGACGCCCACCACGGGAGACAGGTAGGTGAATCCCACCGCGAAGTTCGAGAACAGCCCGATGGATCTGCTGAGTTGCTGCCGGTAGCCCAGGCCCGCGAGCTGACGTTCATCAGCCCCCGCCTGTGCAGCGCCGTGCGATGCGGATGCCATGAAACCTCTCCTCCGAAAAGCCGCTTCGAGATTCCAGGTCGGGGGCGGGGTGACAGTCCCGCTCGGAAGACCACCACCGCAACGTGCGTCGGCGCGCGAAGTGTTGGGCCGCCTCCGCCGCTGGTCAAGAGGCAATTTCATGGCCCGAGACCCTGCGAGAGCGAGAAGTCCGCGGCCCTTGGTAGACTCCTGCGACGGCATCGGCCGTCCACGCGTCGATGGGCGAGTGGCGGAACGGCAGACGCGCCGGCTTTAGGAGCCGGTGTCGCAAGACGTGCGAGTTCGAATCTCGCCTCGCCCACCAGTCTCGCCAGCCCGTTGTCCCAGAAACTCACGCCACGGGAGAAGCATTGGTCACCGTCTCCACCCGCCCCGAGCCCGGCTCGAAGGTTGCCCTCGACATCGAGGTCCCTGCGGCCGAGGTCGACCACGCCTTCGCGATCGCCTACCGACACGTTGCCGAGCGCACCAAGGTGCCCGGCTTCCGACCCGGCAAGGCGCCACGGCATGTGATCGATCGGTTCGTGGGTCGTGCGGCGGTGGTCGCCGAGGCAGTCGAGCACCTGATCAACGACTCGTACGACGCCGCCCTGGACCAGTCGACCATCATCCCACTCGACCAGCCCGAAGTGGACCTGGACCCGGCGACGGTGGTCGAGGGCACCGCCGTTCGCTTCACTGCGACGGTGGCGGTACGCCCGGAGGTGAAGCTCGGCGCGTATGCCGGCTTTCCATTCACCCTCGAGCCCGTCGTGGTCACCGATGAGCAGACCGAGGCGGTGATCACCGACCTGCGTGAGCAGCAGTCGACGTTGCGTCCCGCCGATGGCCGTGGCGCGGCAAAGGGGGACGTCGCGGCGGTGAAGTTCGTCGGCACCATCGACGGCGAGCCGTTCGACGGCGGGTCGTCGGATCGCCTGCCACTGATCATCGGCGAGGACCGCATGATCCCCGGCTGGGAGGCCGAGATCGTGGGAATGGAGATCGACCAGGAGAAGGGGTTCGACATCTCGTTTCCCGACGATTACCGCGTCGAGGACCTTCGCGGCAAGCGCGCCCACTTCCAGGTGACGCTGCTGGACCTCCGGGAGCGGATCCTCCCCGAGCTCGACGACGAGTTCGCCAAGAGCGTCGGCGAGCTCACGACGCTGGACGAGCTGCGCGCGGAGATCCGCGATGCCCTCGAGAAGCGCGGCGCCGACGATGCCCGCCACCACTTCGCCGATCGGATCATCGACTTCGCCACGACCAACGCGACGGTCGAGCTCCCCGGGGTGATGATCACCAACGAGATCGAGATCATGCGCGACGAGCTGCGCAACCGGCTCGCCCAGCAGCGGATCGGGATGGAGCAGTACCTGGAGATGGCGCGGCAGTCTCCCGAGGAGCTGGCCGTCGAATTGCGCGAGCCGGCAAGTCGGCGTGTGAAGACACTGCTCGTCCTGTCGGCGATCGCCGAGAAGGAGGGGATCGACGCCACCGACGCCGAGATCGAGGCGGAGATCGCCTCACAACTGGCGCGCTACGGGGACGAGCCGCGCCTGTCGGAGTATCTCAACTCTCGCCGTGGTCGCTCCTACCTGCGCATGACGCTGCGCAACCGTACACTGGTGGACACCCTGATCGATCGCGCACTCGGGACCGATACGGCCGCTGCGAAGAAGGCGGAATCGGCCTCCGAATCCAACGACACCACGGAGTAGATGCATGCTGGTCCCGATGGTCATCGAGTCGAGCGCTCGCGGAGAGCGAGCCTTCGACATCTACTCACGGCTCCTCAAGGAGCGGATCATCTTCCTGGGCGATGCGATCGAGGATCACATCGCCAACCTGGTGATCGCCCAGCTCCTCTTCCTGGAGAGCGAGGACCCGACCAAGGACATCAGCCTGTACATCAACTCGCCCGGCGGCGTGGTCACCAGCGGGCTGGCGATCTACGACACGATGCAGTACCTCAAGGCGCCGGTGAGCACCATCTGCATCGGCCAGGCGGCGAGCATGGCATCGGTCCTGCTGGCAGCCGGAGCGAAGGGCAAGCGGTTTGCACTGCCGAACAGCCGGATCATGATCCACCAGGGTTCGGCCGGATTCCGCGGCAACACGCCCGACGTCGAGATCCAGGTGCGCGAGGTGATGCACCTCACCGAGCGGTTGACCAAGATCCTGGCCAACCACACCGGCCAGACGCCCGAGAAGGTGAAGCAGGACTCCGACCGCGACTACTACCTGGGGGCCGAGGAGGCCAAGGCCTACGGCATCATCGACGAGGTGTTCGTGGGTTCGGGCGAGTCGCTGATCAGCATGACCCAGGCCGCCGGCGGGAAGGTGCCGTCTGCGGCGGAAGCGGCGGCTGCCGACGCCAAGCCGGAGCCGAAGTCCAAGAAGTAGGGTCGAGTCCCGGCGCCTATTCTCGGTTCAGGATGGTGAGCAGGGTGTCCTCGGCCGCAGCGCGGTCTCCCGCGATGAGGTACCAGGCGTTCGGGGGACCGTCGATCGGACGCGTGAACCCCGATTCGGGACCTTCCGCCTCCTCGACTCGCACGTTCGCCTCCGCGAACCGTCCGACCGGGTAGCCGGCCGCCAACGCGGCTGCCAGGGGGTCCCAGAGGTAGTACGTGCCGTCGGTCATGAACGGATTTGCGGCGAACAGCTCCGCCAGGATCCGGGCCCCCGGCCCGGTCGCTTCGTTTGACACCCGCTCGGCGAAGGCGGTCGTCACCGGCACCTGGTTGGTCCCGTCAAGGCTGACCAGGTACGGCCGCAGTCCCGCGTCGATCACCGTTGCCATTGCCTGCGGATCGACGTAGATGTTCCATTCGGCGACGGCGTTTCCGGCGGGCGCACCGGGACCGAGGATGTTGCCGGGGACGTGGAGCGCTCCACCCATGACGTAGACCGGGCCGAGCCGCTCCGCCAGGTTGGGATCCGCGTGGATCGCGTCAGCCAGGTTGGTCAGCGGGCCCAATGTCAGGACCGCCAGGCCTTCGGTTGCCTCCGCCGCCTGCGTAATCAGGTCAATCGCGGTTGCGTTTGCCGGCACGCGCTCCGTGGTCGGCAATTGGAGTCCAGACCCCGCGTCGGCGCCGGCCCGCCACGCGTCGGGAAAGGCGTGGTCGCCGGCAAGGGGTGCCTCACGCCCGCACGCAACCGGGATCTCCTGCGCGTCGAGTCGCTCGAGCAGGCGCAGGACGACCGACACGCCCCCAGCGCAGTGAGCTTCCCCGGTGCCCGAGACGGTGATTGCCGCGACCTCAACTCCCGGTGCGCTGAGCAGGAAGGCGAGGGCGACCAGGTCGTCAGGCGCGACGTCGGTATCGATCAGCACGGTGCGTTCGGGCGGCGGAGAGGCTGATTGACTGCCCGCCGGAGCGGCCGCGCAGGCGGCCAGCACGAGGCTCGTGATGACCGTGGCGAATCCAGGAGATCGGCCCGGAGGCTGACGCATCGGCGAACAGTACCTGAGGCGTCAGGCTCGCCGGGGCCGCTGATGCTGTGTCAGGCTGGCACCTGACCAGACGTGCACCGGATGACCGTTATCGGCCGCCGGCGGCTGAAAGAGGTGCAGATTCGCACGGGTGGACCGTTAAGCGACTCCATCCCGGCGAAACAGGGGGAAGGCCGTCAAGCGCGAGGGCGTGCACGCTCAGGTGCGTCACCGACTCCTACGGGAGGGAACGACGTACCACCGATCCATCGGCGGAATCCGGTCCAAGGGTCTCCGGGTGCATATCTGGCGGAGACCCGCCCTTCCCACCCCCGGCGCCTACCCGCGCTCCAGGTCGAGCAGCCAGCGCTTGATCCAGAGATCGGGGCCCCAACCCCGGATCGAGCCGTCGGCGTGGATGACCCGATGGCACGGCACGACCGGAGCGAACGGGCAGCGCGACATCGATCCTCCGACGGCCCGGGCGGCAGCGGGGTAGCCGGCCATCACCGCCAGCTCACCGTACGAGACGGTCTCGCCATAGCGGATCCGCCGCGCCGCGGCCCAGACGGCAGCGTCGAACGCCCCGGCGCCGCGAAGGTCGAGGGAGAGCGAGAATTCCCTGAGCCGCCCCGCGAAGTAGGCCTCCAGCTCAGCAATCGCCGGCGCCACGGCGGGCGGGTCAGGCATCGAGGAGCCGGATTCCGGCAGGTCGCTGCGCGTGATGGAGACGAGCCCGCGGTTCGAAACAGCGACCCAGACCCGACCGATCGGGGACTCCAGGGGCGCGACGGTGATGCCAGGCTGCACGGGTTCATGCTACCGAGCACGATCCCTGAATAGGCCGTCGGCTGGAACGCGCGTGATATCCTCGCAGCCATGACCGGCAAGACGAAGGTCCCGTACCGCTGCTCGTTCTGCGGCAAGAGCCAGGAACAGGTACGCAAGCTGATCGCGGGCCAGGGCGTGTACATCTGCGACGAGTGCATCAACCTCTGCCAGGAGATCATCGAGGAGGAGATGCTCGAGGCGCCGCGCACGAAGAGCGCCCCCACCACACTCCCCTCGCCGCGCCGGATCAAGGAGAAGCTCGACGCCTACGTGATCAGCCAGGAGCAGGCCAAGAAGGTCCTCTCCGTCGCGGTCTACAACCACTACAAGCGCGTCAACGCGGGCCAGGTCGTGGACGAGGTGGAGCTCGGCAAGAGCAACGTCCTGCTGGTCGGCCCAACCGGAAGCGGCAAGACCCTCCTGGCCCAGACGCTGGCCAAGGTCCTCGACGTGCCGTTCTGCATCGCCGATGCCACCAGCCTGACCGAGGCTGGCTACGTCGGCGAGGATGTCGAGAACATCCTGCTGCGGCTCATCCAGGCAGCCGATTTCGATGTGCAGCGGGCCCAGCGCGGGATCATCTACATCGACGAGATCGACAAGATCGCCCGAAAGACCGATAACCCGTCGATCACCCGTGACGTGTCCGGCGAGGGCGTCCAGCAGGCGCTCCTCAAGATCCTGGAGGGGACGGTCGCCAACGTGCCGCCGCAGGGCGGACGCAAACATCCGCACCAGGACTTCATCCAGATCGACACTACCAACGTGCTGTTCATCTGTGGCGGCGCCTTCGAGGGGCTGGAGAAGATCGTCGAGGAGCGGGTCGGCAAGCGGGGGATCGGATTCGGCTCGCAGGCTTCGCGGTCGCGCGACGAGCGACGACGCCTGATGGACCAGCTCATGCCCGAGGATCTCCTGAAGTACGGCCTGATCCCCGAGTTCGTTGGCCGCCTGCCGGTGGTCGTCAGTCTCGCCGCGCTGCTCAAGGAGGACCTGGTGCGGGTGCTCACCGAGCCCAAGAATGCGGTCACCCGGCAATTCGCCAAGTTCCTGTCACTCGACTCTGTCGAGCTCGTCTTCACGCCCGAGGCGCTGGAGGCCGCAGCCCACAAGGCGCTCGACCGAAAGACCGGGGCGCGCGCCCTGCGCACGATCGTCGAGGAGGCGTTGCTGGAGGTCATGTACGACATCCCGGAGCGGACCGACATCAAGAAGGTCGTGATCACCGCCGAGACGATCGAGCACGGCCAGCCGCCGATCCTGATGACCGAGACCGACAACGCCGAGCCGCGTCGACGCGGCTCGAAGCCGCGCCCGGCCGAGCGTGTCGAGGAGTCCGCCTAGCCTTCCCGGACCCGCGGTGACAGGTACCAGTGGGTGGACGCGGGAGTACCTTCGGGCCGCTGCTTGTGAGCAACACCGGGGCGATAGGATGCTCTCAGACCCGCCTTGGGCAAGGTTGGCATGAAAGGACGTCCCCCAGATGCAGTCGACGCCGCGAAGTTCCGGGATTCGGCTTCCGTGGTCGTCCGCGGGCGCCGATACGGAGGCGTCGACAGACGTCGCCGAGGCGCCTGTCGCTGCTTCGCCGGGTGACCAGGGACCGACCGATCAGACCGATCAGAGCGAGCAGAATGAGAAGCACATGTCCAGCAACCCGCGCGAACAGATGACCCCGTCGCCAGATTTCCTGGCTGACCTGGTCGCGGCCATGCGCTCGGTCGTCGAGGCTTCCCGCGATCGCGCGCTGGCCGATCTCCGGACAGCCGTCGAAGCGGGCGCCGATGGAGCGGACGCGAGCACGGTTGAACGCCAGGCGCAGCTGCGAACACGAGCGGACGCCGACGTCGCCAGCATCGGGGATTGGGAGCGTGGCGAGATCGATCGGGTCCGAACCGAAGCCACGCGAAAGGTGGCCGCGCGCCGCCAGCTGCTGGACCAGGAGCTGGCCGAGCAGGAGGCCCGCCGGGATGCCGAGCGCGCCGCGCTCCAGGGGCAGGTTGCCGACTACGAGCGCCGCCTCGGTGCGTTCATGGATGAGCTGGCTGCCATCAAGGATCCCGCTGCATTTGCCGCGGCAGCGCGACGTATGCCTTCGCCGCCCACGGGGAGCAGTGGCGCCCCACCCGCTGCGACGATGCCAGACGCCCACGCGCCGGCCGCTGCTGCTCCGGTGACGCGAGTGCCCTCGGCCGACGAGGCGCCGACGCCCGGACACGATTCCGCACCGGCGGCGGCCAGCCGCCTCGCCGAGCTGGACGAGCAACTGGGCGAGGAGCCCGCGGAGCAGAGCACGCCATCCGACGCCACGGGCGCAGCCACCGAGCCAGCCGCCACGGCGACCAGCACCGTCCTCGTCCGCGGGCTGGGCAGCTTCGGAGCGATCACATCGTTCAAGCAGGCACTCCAGCGCCTCGACGACATCAGCAGTGTCGCCCTGGGGATCGGCTCTACCGGTGAGTTCATCTTCACCCTCGAACACGCGAGCGGCTTCGACATGCCGGCCGCGGTTCGCTCGATCGAGCCGGACGCGGAGATCCAGGCAGACGGCAGCACGGTCAACGTCAAGGTGACCCGATCGCGCTGACGCTCGCCCTCGCCGGTGCTAGACTCGCGCCCACGGCGTTGACCGCGAGGAGTACCCCTCCATCGGCCACATCAGAGACGGCGGGACTCGGGCTGAAATCCTGCCGGGGAGCGAGAGGGCGAAGGTCGCGCGCGAGCCGATCGGGTCCGCCCGTTACCGCGGCAGCGAGGGCGCACACCTGTTAAGGGGGTGAGCCGAACGAAGGTGGTACCACGACCCGTTCGTCCTTCGGCGAACGGGTTTTGTATTGGCACGGAGGTGGACCGATGACGGGCGACGAGCAGGGTCTGCCACCGCGCTACGCCCCGGCATCGGTCGAGCCGGGGATCTACGACCGCTGGATGGCGAGCGGCGCCTTCACACCGGCTGCGGAGGCGCCTGCCGGTGCGGAGCGGTTCGTGATCACCATGCCTCCCCCCAATGTGACCGGGTCGCTCCACACGGGGCACGCGCTGTTCGTGACCCTCGAGGACATGATGATCCGCTATCACCGCATGCGCGGTGCCGACACCCTTTGGCTGCCGGGGGTCGACCACGCCAGCATCGCCGCGCAGTTCGTGCTCGACAAGCTGATCGCCGAAGAGGGGGAGACGCGCGGTTCGCTTGGACGCGATCGCTACCTGGAGCGGATGTGGCGGTTCATGGATGAAACGCGCGACGCCATCGGTCTTCAGATGCGCCGCCTGGGTGCCTCGGCAGATTGGACGCGCAACCTGTTCACCATGGACCCGATGAGCGCGCGCGCGGTGCGCGCCGCCTTCAAGCGACTGCACGACGCCGGGCTCGTGTACCGCGGGGAGGGATTGGTCAACTGGTGTCCGCGCTGCCGCACGACCATCAGTGACCTGGAAAAGGTGCCGCGCGACGAGACCGGTACCCTGTGGCAGATTCGCTACCACCTGGCCACGCCCGACGGATCGCCGGACCCATCGCACTGGATCTCGATCGCCACCACTCGTCCCGAGACCCTGCTCGGCGACGTGGCCGTGGCCGTCCACCCCGACGACGAGCGATACCGTGACCTGGTCGGCCGCGACGCGATCCTGCCGTTCCTGGGCCGCCGCCTGCCGATCATCACCGACGAGGTGGTCGAGCGGGAATTCGGCACCGGCGCGGTGAAGATCACGCCGGCACACGACGCTGACGACTACGAGACCGGCCGCCGGCACGGTTTGCCGGCGATCAGCATCCTGGACGAGGAGGCGCACATCAACGAGGAGGGCGGCGAGTTCGCCGGCCTCGATCGCTACGAGGCCCGCGCGCTGATCGTCGAGCGGCTGCGCGCCATGGGCGACCTTGAGGGGGAGCGCCCGCACGCCATGGTGATCGGCCACTGCGACCGCTGCGGCACCGTGGTCGAGCCGCGCTTATCGGTCCAGTGGTTCGTGCGCACCGCCCCGCTCGCCGAACGTGCCCTGGCATCGGTCCGCGAAGGTCGAACCAGGATCGTGCCGGACCATTTCGCCAAGGTCTACGCGCACTGGATGGAGAACATCCGCGACTGGGCGGTGGGCCGGCAGCTGTGGTGGGGCCATCGCATTCCTGCCTGGTACTGCCCGGACGGGCACATCACCATCTCCGAGCTGGAATCGGGACCAGACGCCTGCGACACCTGCGGGCGGCCGCCGACCGACCTGACCCAGGAGACCGATATCTTTGACACGTGGTTCAGCAGTGGGCTGTGGCCGTTCTCCACGCTCGGCTGGCCGGATGAGACCGCCGACTTGCGACGGTTCTACCCGACCTCGGTGATGGAGACCGGCTACGACATCATCTTCTTCTGGGTCGCCCGCATGATGATGCTCGGCCTCTTCTGCACCGGCATCGAGCCGTTCCACACCATCTACCTGCACGGCCTGGTCCGCGCCGATGGCGGGGTGAAGATGAGCAAGACCAAGGGCAACGTGGTCGATCCCCTGGAGATCATCGAGGAGATCGGCGCCGATGCGCTGCGTTTCGCTCTCACCGTCGGCACCAGTCCGGGGGCCGACCAGCGCCTGACCATGGGCAAGTTGGACGGGGCTCGCAACTTCACGAACAAGCTGTGGAACGCCGCGCGCTTCGTGCTCGGCGCGCGACCGGAATTGCAGGTCGCCCCGTCGGGCGGGCCGACCCTCCCGGAGCGCTGGATTCGCTCGCGGCTGGCCGAGGCGACGGAGCGGGCGACCCGCCAGCTCGATGAGCTGGAGCTGTCCGGCTACGCAGGGGCGATCCACGAATTCGCCTGGAGCGACTTCTGCGACTGGTACCTGGAGGCGGTCAAGGTCGACCTCCGGCGTCCTGAAGCCAGCGGCGGCGACCGTGTACGCGCCTGGACGACCGCCGCGGAGACGCTTGCCGACCTGCTGCGCCTGCTCCACCCGATCATGCCATTCGTCACCGAGGAGATCTGGTCTGCCCTCCACCACGCCGCTCCGCCGGTCACCCGCGGAGAGCCGCTGCTGATCAGTGCGGCCTGGCCGGCGCCGAGCGCGCGCGACGCAACCGCCGAGGCGGAGATGGCTGCGCTGATGGAGCTGGTGCGCAGCGTGCGGAATCTGCGAACAGATTCCGGAGTGGCGGCGGCCACGTGGCTGCCGCTCACGGTCGTGCCGGCGGATGAGGCCGCGCGCGCGGCCCTCATTGGCGGGCTCGTCTACCTCGAGGCACTTGCGCGGGTTCGACCGATCGAGGTCCGCGACGCCGGCGATGATCTCGGCCGCCCGAGCGGCGTCGTGTCGACGGCCGCCGCGGCGGCGTGGGTCGGCAGCGATCCGGCCAGCGATGCCCGCGCAGCTGCGGCCCGTGCGGACAGCGAGGCGCACCTGCGTCGCGGGATCGAACGACTGCGCACCCTGCTCTCCGGCGCATTTCCGGAACGCGCCCCGGCCGACGTCGTGCAGCGAGAGCGGGACCGGCTTGCCGACCTCGAGGCACAGCTGCGACACCTGACCGGGGACTGATCGGCACCGTGGAGGGTAGGGCCCGATCGGGCTATCGCAGAGACGCGCTGACACGCTGGTAGAATCGGCCGGCTGTCCATTGAGGGGATTCCATGTCGTTCCTGAGGCGCAAGAAGACCGAGGTCGCACCGCCGCCGCCGCCAACGCCGGCGCTGGAAGAGGTCGCGGCTCAGCAGTTCTCGCTGAAGCTCAACTACCTTGCGCGTTCCAGCGACGGGCTGCGGCTGGCCGCCAATCCGACGCTTGCCACGATCCTGGTGTCAGTGGTGGAGCCGCTTGCCATGAGTCCGGTCGAAGTCGTGGAAGCGTTGCGCCACGAGTACTCGGGCGCGTCCCCGAACGCGGAACGCCTGCACGAGATGCAGCAGTGGATCGTTGCGCGCGGCGCCGTGGGGCCGATCGGTCGCCACGCCCTGTTTGTGCTCGAGTCAACCGACGCGGTGGACATGACGGTCGATGGCCTGGTCTGCGCGCTTCTCCACGGTGAGCTCCTCACCAACGGCTATCCCGACTATGGCGCGATCATCGGCGGGCTGGCCAGCCACTGGGACGAGCTCTCGGGTGACCTGATCGTGCGTGCGGTGGTCGGCTGGGGCGGCAAGGGACTGCGCGGAGACACCGAACGGGTCGGTCAGCGACTCCTCTCCTCGCTCTACCAGCAGGTGCTGGCCACCGGACTGGTGCTCGGCGCGGCGTCGACATCGGCGCGCGTGCCCACGATCGGAGAGCGCGGGGGCGCCGTCTGCCAGCACTGCGGCTTCGAGGTCGGGCCGGGCAGCTTCTACTGCCCGAAGTGCGGTATGCGGGCCACACGCTGAACCGGTACCTTCGGCGACCCTTCCATAGGCTCCAGTCCCATTGCGATGGGTCCCTGTCGGCCGGATAGTGGTGCCATTCGTCACCGCACACTACCGCACTAAGGGATACCTGTGGAGCGACCGACCGTCCTTCTTGCCGTCGGAGATGACGCCTGGCGATACCGTGGCGCGCTCGAGAGCGCAGGGTTCGAGGTCTCCTCTGATCTCGCCGCCGCGCAGGCGGCCGGCGCCGACCATGCGCCGCTGCTGGCCGTCATCGACTGCGATGCCGAAGAGGCCGAGAATGTCTACGCGGCGCTTCACGGTGAGCAACCGGTACCCACCATCCTGCTGATTGGCGACGAGTTGCCCGAGTGGGCGGCCAACGAATCCGGACACGGCAACCGCGACGAGTACGCCCTCAAGCCCACTCCCGCCGAAGCCGTGGTCTATCGATTGCAGGCGCTCATGATCCGCGGGGGCCACCGTCCCGCCTCCCAGAGCGGATCGGCCGAGCAGACCACCGTCGGCGAGGGACACGTGGTCAGCCTCTTCTCGCCCAAGGGCGGCGTCGGGAAGACGACCGTCGCGGTGAACCTTGCCGTTGCCCTGCGCGAGCAGACGCGTTCGAGCGTACTGCTCCTCGACGCTGACGTCGGGGTCGGCAATGTGACCTCGGTCCTTGACGCACCCTACCGTAAGGGCCTCGCAGACCTGGCCGACTCCGGGGCCGATGAGTGGACCGATTCCGCCTTCGAGACGATCACATCGGCCCACGTTGCCAGCGGCGTCCACGTGCTCAGCTGGGGCAACGAGCCTGCCGACTCGGAGCGGGTGGGGGTCGACCTGCTGCTGACAGCGGTGAAGTGGGCACGGTCTCACTACTCGTACGTGGTGATCGACAACCACCCCAACTACGACGATCGGACGATGGCCATGCTCGCCGTGTCGAGCGAGATCCTGCTGGTGGTGACTCCCGAGGTCGGACCGCTGCGCAACGCCGCGCAGTTCCTCTCGCTCGCCGCTGAGATCGGCCTCCGCGACTCCGTTCGGGTGATCGTCAACCGCGCCAACCACGGCGTATCCGAGAACGACATCTCGTCGGTCCTGGGTCTGCCCGTGGCCGCGTCGGTCGTCTCCAACGGACCAAAGGCGGTCGCCGCCGCAAACGAGGGCAAGCCGCTCGTCCTGCGCTACCCGAAGGAGAAGATCAGCACCGACCTGCACCGGGTGGCACGCGTCGTGACCGGAGCCGGCGAGATGCCGGTCGCGGCTCCGCGCCGTACCTGGCTCTCCGCCTTCGGGGTACGCACCTCCCAGGCCTGACCTCGCCCCCGCCGGTTCGTTGCGCCAGGGTTGTCCGGCTGCCATCATGCGCGAGCGGACCGGCCGGTCCGCCCCAGGGTGATCTTCAGACGTTGCGAGGACTCCGCCCACCTGCGGAGTGATTGAGCCGTGCCGACCTACGACTACCAGTGCCGCAGCTGCGGCGTCATCACCGAAGTGGTCCACTCGATGCTCGAGGAAGGACCGACCGCCTGTCCTGCGTGTGGCGGATCGCTGCGTCGCGTCGTGCACGCGGCCGGGATCATCTTCAAGGGGAGCGGCTTCTACAAGACCGACTCCCGCTCGTCGGGGTCCGCATCCGTCCCAACCGGGAGCCGGCCCCAGCCTGCCGCGCCGGAGACAGGATCGAGCGGCGCTTCCTCAGGCGACTCCGGCGGTTCCGCCACGCCACCGTCGAGCAGCCAGCCGAAGCCGAAGGGAGACGGCCCCTAGGCGGACTGCGCCTGCGGTGTCCCGCAGCGGCGGCAGAAGCGCGCCGTGGCCGACAGGGACAGCTCGCAGTTGGCGCAGGTCCGCACGCCGATCCCACTCACCACGCCGGCGACTTCCCGCGCAGACGCATCCCAGAACGCGCCGCCGTACGTACCGGCTGCCCGCGGGCCGGGGGCAGGCGCGCCACTCGAGCGGTATGGAAGGACGTTGCGAGTGGCCGTCACCGGTCCGAGGCCCGGGTCGCCCAGGCCCAGCAGGTCCAGCTGGGCGCGGCGCGCGGCAGTTTCGGCATTGTCGGCCGCCGCGGCCAGGGGCTGGCTGGGTGGCTCCGGGGCGGGCCGGTGAAGGAATGTGTCAGCGATTGGCGGAACCGGCCGATACGGGATCTGCGTCGGCTCGGCCAGCGGCTCGGGCTCGACCTCGGCCACGAAAACCGGCTCGGGCTCGACCTCGGCGACGAAGATCGGCGCGGGCTCGGGCTCGGGCTCGACCTCGGCCACGAAGATCGGCGCGGGCTCGGGCTCGACCTCGGCCACGAGGGTCGGCTCAGGCTCGGGCTCGACCTCGGCCACGAGGGTCGGCTCAGGCTCGGGCTCGGGCTCGAGATCCAGGGCCGGCCACGCGTCCGGCATCGTCGAGGCCTGCTCGCCCGACTCGGGTGACCCGATCGCGGCGGCGGCCGCGAATCGCTCCTCGAGGGTGGGAGCTCCTGGCATCGGAACGCAGCTCTGGCAGCGGCCGGCATCCTCATGCCAGCAGTTCAGGCAGGTGTACTGGCGACAGTCGATGCAGAAACTGAAGCTGGCGTGGAAGGCTTCGAGCTGCTTCTCGGCCAGCAGCTGTTCCTGCGAACGCATGGCATCGCCGACAGAGTCGCCTGAGGGCATCCTGGCTGAGGATGTAGTTCTTCAGCCCGCTGAGCAGCCCGCGCGTTCGACCGATCGTGGAGAGCTCGGTCGGCGCGGCGAACTCATAGCGAGTCCCACATCGTTCGCAGAAGGATTCGGTCAGGGCTTCGGGCATGGTGATATCGGCTGAGCCTGGTACCTGTACAGGGGCGCCAAGTATACAAAGCGGCCGCCCGGGACCCCCACAGGCACATTGGTACCGCGCTCGGCGCCGTTGGTACCCCGCCTCATGCGAAGTCGGCCGGATCGACGGTGGCCCGTGCTAGCATCGGCGGGTGGGCATCTTCTCGCGCCTCGAGGCGTTCCTGGAGCGCCTCTTCGAGGCCCCGGCCGGACGGCTCGGCGCATCGCTCCAGCCGGTCTCGCTGGCGAAGCGCATCGAGCGCGCCATGGACACCACCAAGACCTTCGGCGAAGCGGGGGTCATCGTGCCGAATCGCTACGAGGTGCACCTGAACCCCGCCGACTACGCGACCTTCGAGTCGTACCGCGCTTCGCTCGAAGACGACCTGGCCCACGGCGTCATGGCGCGCGCCCGACGAGCCCGGTACCACCTGGTCACCCGCGCGACGGTGCAGATCACGGTTGATTCGGCGGTTCCTCGGGGGGATATCCGGGTCGCCGCGAGCGTCACCGATGACGCCGGTGAGCGCGTGACACTGAAGCGGCCCGCTCCGGCGTCGGGAGACACGGTCATCTTCACGCGCCCCGGACACGAGGTCGCGGCACCCGGATCGGCGGCACGTGCCTACCTCCTGGTCCGAACCGAGGGGACCGCACCGGTGCAGTTCGACCTCGGGGCGGCGCTGATCGGGATCGGCAGAGCCAGCGACAACGACGTGATCGTCGATGACGCACAGGTAAGCCGGCACCACTGCCAGCTGAAACTCCAGCACGGGGCGTACAGCTTCGCCGACCTTGGGAGCCGCAACGGTTCCACGGTCAACGGCCAGCCGGTGGGCGAGATCGCCCTCGGCCCGGGCGACCTGATCCAGATCGGCGCGACCCAGATCGAGTTTCAGGTGCGTGGATGACCGGCGAGATCCTGCGCGTCCTGCTGCTCGCGATGCAGCTCGGCTTCCTGGCGGTCCTCTACCTCCTTCTCTTCGGCTTTGCTCGCTCGCTGCTTCGGGACCTCCGGAGTGCCGAGATGACCCAGGAGGCAAGCCAGTCGGGGATCGGGCGCCTCGCGGTCGTCGAGTCGCCCAACGACGAGCCGGTGGCCGGCCGCGACATTGCCCTGGGTCCGATCAATTCGATCGGTCGCAACGTGAACAGCACGGTGTACATCGAGGACGACTTCGTGAGTGGCAGTCACGCGATGCTCACCTTCCGCGGCCGCAGCTGGTTCATCGAGGACCTTGGGAGCACCAATGGGACCTACGTCAACGGCCATCGGGTGGAGCGGCCGGTCGCCCTGTCGTTCGGTGACGAGCTGACGATTGGCCGGGTCCGGATGCGGCTCGAGCGCTGATGCGCGCCGTCCGGCGTCCCGTGGAGCTGCAGATGCTGCTCCCCTTGGCGCTGCTGGTGCCGCTCGGCTTTGCCGTCACCCATATCGCCAGGACCGGCACGCTTGATCCGGGGCCGATGGGTCTGGCAATCGGCTACGTGGCCATCGCCCTTGGTGGTCATCTCGCTCTGCGACTCGCCGGGAACCGTGGCGACCAGCTGCTCCTGCCCGCGGCGGCAGCGATCGGATCGGTGGGCTTCGTCATGCTCAACCGGCTGCCACAGACGGCACTCGGGATGGACCTGTTCGGTGTCGAGATGGGGATGGCGACGACCCAGCTGCTCTGGTTCGCCGTTGGGATGACGGCGATGGTGGCGGTGGCGGTCCTCTTTCGAGACGATGGGATCCTGCGCCACTACAAGTACACCTGGGCGCTGGGCGGCGGACTGCTCCTCCTGCTCACCTTCCTGTTCGGGCGCGAGGTGAACGGTGCGCGGCTCTGGCTGTACCTCGGGCCGATCGGTTTCCAGCCTGGCGAGGCGATCAAGATCGTGCTCGTCGTTTTTATCGCCGGGTATCTGGCGGAGAAGCGTGCCCTGCTTGCCGGCGCCTCAATGCGGCTCGGACCGATCAGGGTTCCGCCTCTGCCGTACCTGCTGCCGATGCTGGCCATCTTCGTGATGGTCATGTTGATCGTGGTGATCAGCCGCGACCTCGGCACGGCACTGCTCTTCCTCGGCATCTTCCTGACGATGTTGTTCGTGGCGACCGGTCGGCGCAGCTACGTCCTGATGGGGATCCTGCTCTTCGTCGCCGGGGCGTTCGTTGCCTATCAACTCTTCGGCCATGTCCGGGTACGGGTGGATAACTGGATCGACCCCTTCGTCGATCCGAGCGGTGCGGGCTACCAGACGGTCCAGGCGCTGTACGCCTTTGGCCGCGGCGGCCTCTTCGGCGAAGGGCTGGGCCAGGGGCTGCCGAGCGTCTCCGGCCGGCTCCCGATCCCGGCGCTGCCGACCGACTTCATCTTTGCCGGGATCGCGGAGGAGCTTGGGCTGATCGGTGCCACGGCGCTTCTCGGGCTGGCACTCGTCCTGGTCTTTCGCGGGCTGCGCACCGCGATGCTGGCGCGCGACGACTTCAGTTCGATGCTCGCCGTCGGCCTCACCGTCAGCATTGGCCTCCAGACGCTGATCATCGTGGCGGGCAACCTGAAGCTGGTCCCGCTGACCGGGATCACGTTCCCGTTCGTCAGCTACGGCGGGTCGAGCCTGCTGGCCAGTTTCGTGGTCATCGGCCTGCTCCTGGCGATCAGCCACCGATCGGCGCTCGATGCCGCGGCGGAGGGGCGGGGACCGTGATCGTCATCAACATACGGCGGCTCGGCTTCTACCTGGTGCTCGCCTTCGCGGTTACCGCCGGCAGCCTGACGTGGTGGCAGATCTGGGAGGCGCCGGGCCTTGCCGGTCGGCAGGACAACCCGCAGGTCATCGCGGCTCGCCGCAGCGCGCCGCGCGGCTCGATCTTCGATGCGCGCGGCGCGCTTCTGGCCTCGAGCACCGTGATCGACGGGATCAGCCGGCGCACCTACCTGGACCCCGCCTTCAGCCACGTCGTGGGCTACGCCAGCCTGCGCTACGGCGCGACCGGGGTGGAGCGCGTGTGGGATGACCTGCTCACCGGGCGCAGCGACCCGAACCCGCTCAACGACCTGTTGAACGATGTCCTCGACCGTCGGGCGGCGCCGCGTGACCTGACGCTGACGATCGACCGCCGGCTGCAGGACTTCGCCGCGGCCCAGCTCGGCGGCGTGCCCGGTGCGGTGGTCGCCATTGACCCTCGCACGGGAGCCATCCTGGCCATGGCGTCGTCGCCCACCTTCGACGCCACGGGGTTCTCTGGAGACCCTGAGACCGCCGGAGCCCCATGGGCGGTTGTCGCTGGGACACCCGGAGATCCGCTCCTCGACCGCACGCGCCAGGGTCACTACACCCCCGGGTCTGTCTTGAAGGTGCTGACGGCCGCTGCGGCTCTCGATGCTGGCGTGATCACGCCACAGACGACCTACCCCGATCAGCCGCAGCAGGAGGTCGACGGATTCGTGGTCTCGGGCTTCACCATCCTCGAACATGATCTTGGTCCGGTGAAGCCAGCGCTGTGGCCGCTCTCCCAGGCGCTTCAGGTGTCGAGCAACATCTACTTCGCCCATGTCGGTCTGGACGTCGGCGCCGACCGGTTCATCGACTACGCCCGCCGATTCGGTTTCTGCGCGCCCCTCACCCTGGGAAGCGCCAGCCGCTCGCTCGCCGTGGACGCCTCGTACGTCACCCCCCGCGCCGACGACGGGTGCGCCCCGTTCTCCGACCAGGTCGAGCTGGCGAGCGCGTCGTTCGGTCAGGCAGGGGTTGCCGTGACGCCGCTGCAGATGGCACTGCTTGCCGCGGCCGTGGCAAATGACGGAATCGTTCCGGACCCGTTTGTCGTGCGCGACCTGCGCGTCCACGCGACCGATCCGGCGGGCGGGCCGAGCGAGTCCGTGGTCGAACCGTACGGCGGTGGGAGCGGTCGTCGCGCCATCTCGTCCACCGCGGCCGGTCAGCTGCGCGCGGCCATGGTCGACGCGGTGCACGGGCTGATCGGACAGGTCTACGCCGGCGCAGGCTCCGTTGCGCGGTACGGCATCACCGGCGTCCTCACCGCCGGCAAGACCGGGACCGCCGAGCGTGGCCCCGATGTGCCCCCTCACTCCTGGTTCATCGGGTTTGCGCCCGGACAGAACGGCGCCCAGCCGAACATCGCGGTAGCGGTCATCGTCGAGGGCGGTGGAGCCGGCTCCGGCGCCGCAGCCCCGATCGGCGGCGCGGTGATGGCCGAGTGGCTCCGCTTGCTGGCGGAGGGCTGAACCGGCGTGTCCGGGGCGCACACGATGAACCACTCTCAGGCCGGCTGGGGTATTGTGGGCGAAGGGGAGCCCGTATCGGTCCGCCCAGGACAGGGATGGAGACATTGAAGAGCGTCCAGGACTCTGCCGAACGCGTCGCCGCCAGCGTCGAGCGGGTGATCATCGGCAAGCATCTCGAGGTGCGGATGGCGCTCGTCGCCCTCCTGTGCGAGGGACATATCCTCATTGAGGACGTTCCCGGCGTCGGAAAGACGATGCTGGCCAAGGCGATCAGCCGGAGCATCGGCTGCAGCTTCCGTCGGATCCAGTTCACCCCGGATCTGCTCCCGTCCGACGTCACCGGCCTCTCCATCTTCAACCAGAAGACCGCCGAGTTCGAGTTCCGGCCCGGACCGATCATGGCCCAGGTCGTTCTTGCCGACGAGATCAACCGCGCCACGCCCAAGACGCAGAGCGCACTGCTCGAGTGCATGGAGGAGCGGCAGGCGACGATCGACGGGGTCAGTTACCCGATGCCCTCGCCGTTCCTGGTGATCGCCACCCAGAACCCTATCGAGTACGAAGGCACCTTTGCGCTCCCCGAAGCGCAACTCGATCGCTTCATGCTTCGCCTGCGCCTCGGCTACCCGAAGGCGGTGGAGGAGATCGTCATCCTCGACGAACAGAAGCGCCGCCATCCCATCGACGAGCTCAGCCAGGTGCTCGACCTCGACGAGCTGCGGCAGATGCAGGCGGCCATCAAGGAGGTCTACGTCGAGCAGGCGGTGGCGGAGTACATCGTCCGGCTGGTGACCGCGACCCGTGAACACCCCGACGTGTACCTCGGCGCATCGCCGCGCGGCTCGATCAACCTGTACCGAGCCGGCCAGGCGCTGGCGGCGCTGGACGGACGCGACTACGTCATCCCGGACGACGTGAAGACGCTTGCCGTGCCGGTACTGGCGCACCGGCTGATCGTGAAGAGCCAGGCGTCACTCCGCGAAGTCGACCCCGACTCGATCGTTCGAGAGGTTCTTGCCCAGGTGCCGATCGGCGAGCCGAGCAGCAGCGCGACCATCGGCCCGCGGTAGCACCCGGTCATGGGCCTGCCCCGCCAGCTCCGCGTCACCTTCTTTGGCACGGCCCTCGTGGTGGCCGCGTTCAGCACGGGGATCAGCTTCCTCTTCTTCCTCGTCTACCTCCTCGGGATCCTGATGGCCGGGTCCTGGTGGTACGCGCGCCGCGGGCTGCGCGGGATGCGAGCGGGCTACCACGTCCTGAACCCGCGGGCCCAGGTGGGAGAGGTGCTCGAGGCGGTCTACCGGGTCGACAATGGCTCCGGCTGGAGCAAGCCGTGGGTTGAGCTCTCGAACGACTCGACGCTGCCCGCACCGCTCCCGGGTCGGGCGATCGGAGTCCGCGCCAACGGAAGCCGCCAGTGGCTGGCCAAGGTCACCCTGCTGCGCCGCGGCAGCTACCGCCTCGGAGCCCTGCGCGTTCGCACTGGCGACCCCTTCGGCCTCTTCACCACCGAGATGGTCGTCGGACGCCCGACGTCGATCGTCGTCTTCCCGAAGGTCGTTGAGCTGCCCAACTGGCGCATGCCCCCGTCACCGGTGGACGGCACCACGCCAGCACGACGGCGCTACGAGGCGTCCTCCCCGCTGGTCAGCACGGTCCGACCGTACGTCTATGGCGATCCCTACAACCGGATCCACTGGCTCAGCTCGGTGCGCCATGGCGAGTTGCACGTCAAGGAGTTTGATCTCGAGCAGACCGCCGACCTGTGGCTGCTGCTCGATCTGGAGCGCTCGGCGCATGCCGGCACCGGAGGGGAGGCCTCGGTCGAGACGGCCGTCAGCGCGGCCGCGTCGATCGCGGTCCAGACGCTCGGCGAGAACCGGGCGGTGGGGATCACCGTGTCCGCCCGCCGCCAGCAGCACTTCACCCCGGACCGCGGCACGCGGCAAGAGCAGAAGGTGCTCAACCTGCTCGCAAACGTGCAGGCCGATGGAGCTGTGCCGCTGGCCGAGATGGTGTCGGGTACGGTCACGCAGCTGCGTCGAGGGATGACCCTCGGGATCGTGACCGGCTCGACCAACCGCGACTGGGTGCGTGCCCTGGCCTCGCTGCGTCGCCGCGGCATCGGCGTGGTGGTGGTCCTCCTCGATCGGTGGAGCTTCGCGGGTGCCGATCCCGACGAGCATGCCGGCGAGCTGGCTGCCGTGCGCCACGCCCTCGCCGAATACGCGATCGAGTATCACCTGGTGCGGGCCGGTGACGACCTGGGAGCCGCGCTCGGCGGACGGTCTCTGCGTCGCGCCCCGACGCCGCGAGAGCGGGCGCGTGCGCACGCCTGAGCTGGTGCGGCGCTATCTCAAGCCGCGCGAGGGTTGGCTGAGCCTGGCGCTGCTGTTGGTGATGGTGCTCAGCTTCGGCTGGTCGGTGCAGCGGGCAGACTGGTTCGACCGCCTCGACTTCCTCAACGCGGTGGCACTCTGGGCGGTCGTCGCCGGCGCACTGTTCGGGCTCTCCCGGCTGTCGGTGGCGATCGTGCTGCCGCTGGCCGCCATGTTGGGCACGGGGATGGTGCTGTGGTCGATCGGCGGCGAATACTTCTCCGATCTCTCGCAGATCGAGCGACTGATGGCCCTGCGCAGCGACGCAATCGGCTGGATCCGAATCGTGCTCGACGGGGGCTATCCATCGGAGGTCTCGCCGTACGCGATCGGGCTGGGCGTCATCACCTGGGTGACCGCCTTCATCGCCGCGTGGACCCTGTACCGCTACCACCGGGTCCTCGACGCCATCCTGCTGGTCGGCGCGGCGCTGGTGGCGAACATGTCGGCCACCTTCGCCGACCTCTTCGGCTACATCGTCCTCTTCTCGCTCGCCGCGCTGCTGTTGTGGCTGCGCGTGGCGCTCATCAGCCGCGAAGAGAACTGGCAGCAGCGCCGCGTCACCGAGAACGCGGAGGTGCCGACCCAGATCATGCGCACCGGCGTCACCTTCATCGCGGGCAGCATCGCGCTCGCCTGGATCCTGACCACCGTCGCCGTGGCGGCTCCGTTGACCACCGTCTGGCACGGGCTCGAGGGCGCGTGGGGTGACGTGCGCGACGGTCTCGACGGCGTGTTCGGCGGCCTCTCCAACCCGGACTCCCGCATCCGCGGCACCGAGTTCGGCAGTTCCTTCGTCATTCGCGGCACGTGGGCCAGCGGCGATGAGGCGGTGATGACCGTCGGCGAACAGCGACCCTACTACCTGCGGACGATCACCTACGACGCGTACACCGGCCATGGCTGGGCTCGGACCCCCGGGCAGGAGCGGCGGATCGCGCCGGGCGACCCCGTCTTCCCTGGGTATACCGCCGAGCGACCCCTCGCGGCCACGGCCTTCGAGCTTGAGACGATCACCGTCCTGTTGCAGCGGGAGGTTGGGCGCAACATCTTCACGCCGGGATACCCGGTCGCTGCCTTCTCTCCGTTGATCGTGCAGGAGCCCGCGGGGCTGCCTCTTCTGGGTGGCCTGGAGTCAAGCGTCCCGCTCGAGGTGGGGACCGGCTGGCAGATCACCGCCGCCATCTCGCGGGCCACCGAGGCCGAGCTCGCCGGCGCGGGTAGCGCCTACCCGCAGGACGTGCTGGAGACCTACCTGGGCACCGATGGGATCACCCAGCGCACGCGCGACCTGGCGCAGGCGCTCGCCGCGACCGCCAGCGCGCCGGATCCGTACCACCAGGCCAAGGTGATCGCTGCCTACCTGCAGCGGGATCCCCGCTTCACGTATGCCACCCGCGCGCCGCTCCCCGAGGATCCGGATCAGGACCTGGTCGACTTCTTCCTGTTCGATACCGAGAACGGGCAGGTCGGCTACTGCGAGTACTACGCCACCACCATGGCGATGATGGCGCGATCGCTCGGGATCCCTGCTCGCGTGGCGGTCGGCTATGCCCCCGGTGACCGGATCGAGCAGGGGGTGTACGAGTACCGCGAGCGTAACGCCCACCTGTGGGCCGAGCTCTACTTCCCCGGGTACGGCTGGCAGATCTTCGAGTCGACCAAGTCGATCGACCCGGTGGTACGTCTCTCCGGCGGGTCGATCGTTCCGCCGGTCGGCACGGGCGGCGGCGTGGATCCGTTTGGCGAGTTCGAAGAGGGGGTCGATCCAGGCACCACCTCGACCCTGCCGTCCTTCGAACCGGTGGAGGGTGGCTTCCAGCCCGGCGAGCAGAAGCCGACGGAGGAGGTCACGTCAGGGAATGCTCTGGTCATCGTGCTCATCCTGATGCTGGTCGTGGCGCTCATGGCATGGCGGCTCTTCCGTGCTCGTCATCGCTTCACCTTCCTCGCGCCGGGCGACCGGCAGTGGCAGCGGCTGACGCTGGCCGCCGACCGCGCTGGGGTCGCGCAGCGCGCCTCCGAGACCGTGTACGAGTACGCGGGCTGGCTGGAGGAGCAACTGCCACGGCAGCGCGTCGAGATCCACGCCATCGCCGATGGCAAGGTCTGGCAGGCCTATTCGGGGCGCTCGATCTCGGAGGAGGCGATCACCCGGATCGAGCGGGCGTGGGCGAGACTGAAGCTCCCGATCGCGTGGCTTGCGATCCGTCGTCGCGCCCGGATCTTCGTCGGACGCGGGAAGGCAACCTAGCCGAAGGCGGTCAGTCGGGAGCTCCAGCAAGGCTCGCCTCGTACGCGGCTCGCGCGGCCGCGACCGCGCCGTCGACCGTGGCGGGGTGTCCGAACTCGGTCAGCGTCTCTCCCATCACCGCGATCGCCTCGGCCATCTCGTCGATGCCGACATCGCCCATGTGGCCGAAGCGCAGGATGCGACCGGCCAGCTTGCCCTGACCGCCGGCAACGACAAGCCCCTTCGCGCGCATCGCGGCATTGAATGGAGCCCACTCGAATCCATCGGGCAGGCGTGCCGCGGTGACGGTGTGGGACCGGCGGGCGGCAGGCGCCAGCAGGCGCAGGCCCAGCGACTCGAGCCCTGCCTGGACGCCGCCGGCGACCGCCGCATGGCGCGCCCAGGTCCACTCGCGTCCCTCCTCGAGCAAGCGTCGGACGCCCACCTGCAGCCCAAACAGCACGCTCACCGCCGGGGTCCAGGGGGTCTGGCCCTTCGCCGCCCAGCGGCGTGCCTCCGCGAAATCCCAGTAGAAGCGCGGCATGAGCGCCGTTGTCTCGGCGGCGCGTGCCCGCTCGCCGACCGCGGCGATGGCCATCCCCGGCGAGGCCATCCAGGCCTTCTGGCTGGCGCTGACGACCATGTCGATGCCCCACGCGTCCATCTCGAACGGCATCGCGCCCAGCCCGCTGATGCCGTCCACCAGGATGAGCGGCTCATCGCGTGCGGCCTGGGCGACGGCGGCCAGCTCGCGGATCGGGTTCGTGACGCCGGTCGATGTTTCGTTGTGGGTGAACAAGATGGCCCGGTACGCCGGGTTGGCGGCGAGATGGGCCGCGAGCGCCGCGGGCTCGGCAGCCAGGCCCCATTCGATCTCGAATCGATCGACCTTCGCGCCGAACACCTCGGCGATCTTCGCGAAGCGGTCGCCAAACGAACCGATCGTCACCGCCAGCACCCGGTCACCGGGCGACAGCGTGTTGACCACCGCGGCCTCCAGCGCCCCGGATCCGGAGCCGGTCACCAGCAGGACCTCGTCATCGGTACCGATGAGGCTTGCGATTCCAGCGCTGATCTCGCGGAGCATGGCCTCGAACTCGGACCCGCGGTGATCGATCATCGGCGTCGATTGTGCCGCCAGGGCATCGTCAGGGAGCGGGGTCGGACCCGGAACGCGGAGGTTCTGCTTCATGGTCCGCATCATAATCGGGGAATGGAGGAGACCGATGCCGCGACGATCGCCTGAGGTCAGCGAGCCGATGTTCGGGGACGCTCCGGCGCCGGACGCGCCGCTGGCCGCGCGCATGCGTCCCCGGTCACTCGAGGAGTTCGTCGGCCAGGCGCACCTGGTCGGTCCGGACGGCGCGCTGACCCGGGTTGCGCGCCCAGGCTATCTGCCCTCGATGGTGCTGTGGGGGCCGCCGGGGAGCGGCAAGACGACGCTGGCCCGACTGGTGGCCGATCGATTCGGCGGGCAATGGCGCTCCATATCGGCCGTGACCAGCGGCGTGGCCGACATCCGCCAGCTCGTCGCCGACGCGAGGGCGGTGCGCAATGGCGGCGGCCGAACGGTGGTCTTCATCGATGAGCTGCATCGGTTCAACAAGGGCCAGCAGGACGCGCTCCTGCCGCACGTCGAGGACGGCACGATCGTGTTGATCGGTGCCACGACGGAGAACCCCTACTACGAGATCAACGCTCCGCTGCTGTCGCGGTTGCGGGTCTACCGCCTGGAGCCGCTGGGTACCGAGGAGTTGAACGAGATTGCGCGCCGCGCGATCAGCGACGAGCGCGGGCTGGGTGGGCGCGTGACGCTGGCGGAGGACGCGCTGTCGGCCCTGGTCGACATCTCGGGTGGCGACGCGCGCCAGGTGCTCAACGTGGTCGAGGCGGCCGCCTCGGTCGCACTCGACGGAGCGAGTCTGACCGCCGAGCAGATCGGCGAGGCTGCGCAGCAGCGCCTGCTCGCGTACGACCGGGTCGGCGACCAGCACTACGAGGCGGCATCGGCGTTCATCAAGAGCATGCGCGGCAACGACCCGGACGCCGCGCTGTACTGGTGCGCCAGCATGGTGGCGGCGGGGGAGGATCCCACCTTCATCGCGCGACGGATCGTGATCGCCGCCAGCGAAGACGTGGGCAATGCCGACCCGCGCGCCCTCCAGGTGGCCGTGGCAGCCATGCAGGCGGTCGAGATGATCGGCCTGCCAGAGGCGCAGTACGCGCTCGCGCAGGCCGCCGCCTACGTGGCATCGGCCCCGAAGTCGAACCGGGCCGGGGCCGGCTACTTCGCGGCCCTGGCCGATGTCCAGGAGCGTGGCCGGCTGCCGGTGCCGCTCCACCTGCGACCGTCATCGCACCGTCGCCTTGCGCGGGAGCACGGCTACGGCAAGGGCTACCTCTTCCCGCACGACTTCGCGGACGCCGACGTCGGCCAGCAGTACCTCCCGGACGAGCTGGTGGGGCGGGTCTACTACGAGCCGTCCGACCAGGGCCTGGAGGGCCAGATCGGCCAGCGCTTGGAGCGGCTGCGTCGCGCGCGACTCGATCGATCCTCGGAGGACGGCTAGCGGGGGCCGATCTCCAGCGCGCCGAAGGCCACCACCGCCACGATCAACAGGATCGTCATGGCGGCGACCAGGATCCCGATGCTGCGCAGGTCGCGCACGACGTAGTGGTAGTCGGCGGCGGCGCGCTCACCCAGGCGGGATGGCCCCGACACGGCGAAGCGCGGGTCGGCTCGCATGCCACGAGAAGCGGCAGATGGCCGGGAAGGCGCGGGACGAGGCGCGCCTGCGCGGCTCTCGGCCGCGCTGTCGACCGCGTCACCGACCTCGGTCGATATCGGGCGAGCAACTGGCGCGGGACGCTGCAGCGCGCGTCGCTGTGCGCGCCGCTGTCGCTCTCGGCGGTTGGCCGCCTTGCCTCCGTGTCGGGCCATGGGTACCCCTGCGCTGATCCTGGGTACGGCCCGCACGCGCGGGTGGGGCCGGTTCGGGGCGGTATGATACCAGCCGTTTCGGCCCACGCCCGCCGGGCATCCCGCCCGACCGGGTCCCGGCCGCCCGACTCCGATGGTGCCCAACCGGTGTCAGACCTCAACCGATTCTTCAGCGACAATCTTGCCGTCGTGGTGGCGGTGCTGGTTGTCGCCCTCGCAACGCTGGCGTTCCTCACGATTGCGCAGTCGACCCGGCTTCGCCGAGCCGTGCGCGGCTATCGGTCCCTGCTGGGAGACTCCGATGGCGGTTCGCTCCAGCAGGTGCTCGACGCGCACATCGGTGCCGTGGGAACCGTGCGAGAGCAGCTGGATCAGCTGGTGATGCTCCACGAGCACCTCGAGGCTCGCTCGCGGGGAAGCCTGCAGCACGTCGGACTGGTGCGCTTCAATCCGTTCGACGACACGGGGTCCGATCAGAGCTTCGCTATTGCGCTGCTCGATGGCCGGCGCGATGGGATCGTCGTCAGCAGCCTGCACGGACGGGGTCAGACGCGCATCTTTGCCAAGCCGGTCGCCTCCGGGGAATCGACGCACACCCTCTCCGACGAGGAGGCCGAGGCGATCCGCCTCGCGTCGGAGGGCACCAGCCCCGCGCCCGCTGTGGGCTGAGGCCCGCTCGTGCCGACCGACCAGACATCCGATCTCACCCAGGAGCAGCTTGCAGCCCGCAGGCTGCTGGATGCCCTGCGTCGCTACCACCGTCGTGAGCCGCTGCGTGCGGACGTCCGCGTCGACACGTTGATCGCGCAGGTGCACGGCAGCGTCGACGCCCGGCCGGCGGGGCATCGCGGCGCGGCCCGGCTGACGATCGACGACGCAGCGCTGCGTGCCGTGATCGACGGGCTCGTCGCCCGCGGGGCAATGGAGCGCCGTGGTCACCGGGTGAGACTCCCCGAGCACCAGCCGGGCCTGAACCAGGAGATGCGGGCGCGCGTTGACCGGCTGCTGGGCGGCCTTCGCGAGGCCGGCGCCGCACCGCCCCCGATCGACGGAATCGCTGCTCGGCTTGGCATCCCGGCGGGAGTGGTGGCGCAACTGCGTGCCGCCGGCGAGGTCGTCAGCGTGGCTCCCGGGATCGACTATCCCCGAGCCACGTGGCTCGAAATCAGCGAGCGACTCGACCGGCTGGCGCGCGGTGGACCGCTCAACGCCGCCCGGGTGCGGGACGACCTGCGGGCCAGCCGTCGGCACGCCGACGCGATCCTTCGCTACCTTCGCAGCGGACCACCCGTCCTCGGCTGAGCGGCGATCTGGTCGTCCGACGGTCAGCTGGTTGAGCGGAGTCGGTCGAGGGCCAGGTCGGCCGCCGAAACCTCTTCGCCGGCAACCAGGCTCGCCTGGCGGAACGACGCGGCGGCTGCGGGACGGTCGCCCCGCTCCTCGTATCGTCGCCCGAGGGTGAGCAGGAGATCGACCAGCCGCCCGCGCAGCAGCGATCGACGATCCTCCACGAAGGCGGAATCCCCGTAGAACGGACAGTCGTCGAGGTAGTCGCCCCGATGGAGGGAGCGCGCCCGTTCGAGGTGGACCAGTCCGACATCCGGGTCGGCTGCCGCACCCGCGTCCGCCATCCGGCCCTCGAAGGCGGTGACGTCGTCCCATTCAATGACGACCGCATCGAGGCGGTACCGGTCGTTGTGGAAGCTGATCGCCGCACCGCGGTCCCGCCCGACGCCCCCCGGATCGATGGTCCTCCGCAGCCCGCCCAGTGTGCGATGGAAGGCAAGGTCCGCGCGGTCGAGGTCGACATCGGGCCAGATCAACTCGATGATCTCGTCCTTCGCGGCGCCCCGCTCACCCCGATCGAAGAGAAAGGCGAAAACCGCCTCGGCCTGCCGCGAGCCCGCCTTGGCGCCGCCCCACTGGCGGATAGGCTCGCCGCCGCGCTCGGCGCGCAGTGGGCCCAGGGCGAAGACGTGGAGCCCCGCAGACGATGGGGATGCGGCATCCTTCAGCGCCTGCTGCAGGGCTGTCGCCCGGGTGTCGAACGAGGCCCGCTCCCGATGCAGCGTGTCGAGCGCCTCGACCTGTTCCTCGTGTCGCTCCGCAAGGCCGAGCGACGCTGCGAGGTAGCCCGCTGCCAGGCCCAGCATCTCGAGCTCGCGATGCGTGAACGGCAGCTGCGAGCGCTTGGCGCCGAACAGTGCCCGTCCCACCTCGCTCTCGGCGACTCGTAGCGGGACCCGGTAGGCGAGCGGCGAGTCACGATCGAAGGCGCCGTGCGCGGCGATCACACTTCCGGTGGTATCGGTCACCTCGGCGCCGCTGAGGTGGAAGGTCCGGGTCAGCCGGGCCAGCGCGGGCTCGATGGAGCGGTCCGGTCGTTGGGCGGTGAGGATGTCCTCGCCGAGCGCCCGGAGGAGGCGGCTCGAGGCGGCGTCAGCGCCCGTGCCTCCGAGCAGGGCGCGAGCCCTGGCGGTGATCGGATCGAAGAGCGCGATGGTCACGACCAGTGCCAGGGCGGTCACGATCGGCAGGTCGACCGCCAGCAGCTCGTGCGTCAGCTGCTCCAGGCCGATGAGTGCGCCCACGTAGGCGGTGACGCCCAGACCGATGGCGAGCGAGTAGCGGAAGGCCCTTCCCGCGACATCGGAGGCCAGGAAGAGGCCGTGCGCGAAGACCGCGTACGCGGCCAGGATCATGGCGGCACTCACCAGGCTGACGCCGATCCACGGGTCGCTGTCTGCCGGCCCGGGAAGGAAGCGCATCACGCCGCCGGCAGCACCGACACCCACGGTGGCCAGTGCCGCCAGCAGTTGCCGCCGACGCGCTCGATCCGACCCGGCTCTGCGCAGGCCGGCGGCGATCCAGGTGATGGCCGCCCCGAAGATCGCGATGCGCACGCCGATCCACGCCCATCCGAAGAGCTCCCCAGGAATGCCCGGCAGCTCGAAGTGCGGCGGCGTGACAGCAAACTGCTGGTCCGGCCAGATGACGGCGCCAACGGCCACGGTGACGGACGCAAGGTAGGTCGCGATCAGCGCGCCGCGCGCGATCGCGGATCGGCGCCCCTCGATGGCCAGGGACAGGGAGATGTGGAGCGTGCCGGCCGGCAGCAGGAAGGCGGCCACGTCCTCGAGCGCATTGGCCGGCCGAATGATCGAGGCGTCGGTCGTGAGCCGCTGGACGATGATCGCGCCGGACCAGGCCACGAGATACATGCACAGCAGGCCGAAGACGCCGGCGGCCGGCTGTCGGCGTGCCCGGGTGACCACCACCAGGCCCAACCAGGTCGCGAGGATCGCGGTGACACCGTGCGCTGCGATCTCGAGCAGCGCGGCCGTATTCACTGTCCTTCTCCCGTGGACAACCTGGCTGCCACGCCACGATACGCGGCCGAACCGGTGGCGACAAGCCCCGCGACAGCCGAGCTGTCGGCTAAGCGACCGATAAGCGTTGCATGCACGGGTCCTCGGCTACCATCGGCGAGATGCCAGCGGTGCTGCCTTCGCCGAACCAGCTTCCCTTCTTCGAGGAGTTCGCTGCGCCGACGCCGCAGCGAAGCCGGCCGCGCCTGCGTATCCAGCCGCCCCTTCTTGCCGACCTGACAGCACGCCAACGCCGGGCGGTGACGCACGGAGACGGTCCGCTGCTCGTCGTGGCCGGGGCCGGCACCGGCAAGACGACCGTCATCACGCGGCGCATCGCCTGGCTGATCGCGGAGCGGCGCGCCAAACCGTCGGAGATCCTGGCGCTCACCTTCACTGATCGCGCGGCGACGGAGATGACGGAACGCGTGGATCAGCTCGTGCCGTACGGCTTCACCGATACGGTGATCAGCACCTTCCACGCGTGGGGCGATCGGCTGCTCCGAGAACATGCCCTGGAGGCGGGCCTGTCAGACAGGTCGACAGTCCTGTCGCGGCCCGAGCAGGTGATCTTCCTGCGCGAGCACCTCTTCGAGCTGCCGCTGGATCGATACCGGCCGCTGGGAGATCCGACCCGCTTCCTGCATGCGCTGGTGACGCTGATCAGCCGCGCTCGCGACGAGGATGCCTCCCCGGCCGATTACCGTGCATCGGCCGGGGCGCTCGCGGCGTTGGCCTCGGAGTCACCCGAGGACGCCGCTCTGGCCGAGTCGGCCGGCCAGCAGGCGGAGCTTGCCGGCCTGTACGAGGCGTACGAACGATTGATGCGCCGCAGCGACCGACTCGACTTCGGCGACCAGGTGGGGATGGCCCTGCGCCTCCTGCGCGAGCACCCTGCCGTGCTCGCGGCCGAGGGTGGGCGGTATCGGTACATCCTGGTCGACGAATTCCAGGACACCAATCACGCGCAGTTCGAGCTGGTGAGGCTCCTCGCCGGCTCGCCCGCCGCCAACGTCACCGTGGTCGGGGACGATGACCAGAGCATCTACCGATTCAGAGGCGCCGCACTCTCGAACATCCTCGGATTCCGAGCCGCGTATCCGACCGCTGCCAGCGTCGTCCTGACCGACAACTTCCGCAGCCGCCAGCCGATTCTCGACGCAGCCTACCGTCTCATTCGCCACAACGATCCGGATCGGCTCGAGTTCCGCGAGGGGCTCGACAAGCGTCTCGTGGCGCGGAGCCGATTTGCGCCGAGGCTGGCCGACCGGCAGATCGAGCTGCTCGCCTACGACACCGGTTCGGACGAGGCCGACGGCGTGGCGGAACGTATCGCGGAATCGGTGCGTGCCGGGAGAAGAGGGGGCGACCACGCGGTGCTGGTCCGGACCAACCGCGACGCCGACGGTATCGTGCGGGCGCTGAACATGGCGCAGCTGCCGTGGCGCTTCGTGGGTACCGCGGGGCTATACCGAACGAACGAGGTTCGGCCCCTGATCAGCTTCCTGCGCGCGGTGAACGACCCTGACGACTCGATCAGCTGCTACGACCTGGCGACTTCGGAGCTGTTCGGACTCGAGGCCAGGGACGTGACGGCAGCCCTGAACGCGGCCACGCGACGGCGAACGAGCCTTGAAGCCGCCCTCCGTCAGGCTGCTGACGGCGGATCGGGCGGCCACTTCGGCAGGCGCTCGATGGAGGTCGTGCGGCGACTGCTGGCCACGCTCGACCAGCATCGCTCGATGAGTGTCGAGCGCACCACCGGTGAGCTGCTGTATCACTTCCTGAGCGCATCCGGCTGGCTCGGTCGGCTGGCCGCGGAGGCGCGCCAGAGCGGTGAGGAGCGGCTGGCCAACGTTGCGCGCTTTTTCGAGATCGTGCGGCGACAGTCGGCTCTCCTGCGCGATGACAGGCTCCCCTTCCTGGTGGCACAACTCGACACGCTGCTGGAGGTGGGGGACGATCCATCCACCGCGGACAACGGTCCCGACGAAGGAGACGCGGTCCACGTGCTGACCTACCATCGCGCCAAGGGCCTCGAGTTCCCGGTGGTGCACATGGTGGGGCTGGTTGACGACCGATTCCCGACCCGCTCGCGCGGCGACCAGCTCCCGCTGCCGGCGGACCTGGTTCGCGATCCGATGCCGGAGGGCGACCACCACCTCTCGGAGGAGCGGCGCCTCTTCTACGTCGGGATGACGCGGGCGCGGGAAGAGCTCTTCCTGAGCTGGGCTCGCGACTATGGCGGCAGGACGGCCCGGCGGCTCAGCCAGTTCGTGCTCGAGGCGCTCGATCTGACGCCCGCCACCCCGGTTGAAGCCGTGCGCCCAAGCATGGCCGAGCGGATCGCCCGTCACGGTCGCCGTCCGCAGCCCTCGCTGGCCAACGACCGCCCCTCGCTGGGCGACCAGCCGCTCTCGCTCAGTTACGGGCAGGTGAACGACTACCTTGAATGCCCGACCAAGTACTACTACGGCCACGTCGTCCGGATACCGACGCCGGCGTCACACCAGCTCGTCTATGGACGTGCCCTGCACGCTGCCGTCCAGGCCTTCCACCGGCGCCAGATGGCCGGTCGGGAGATGTCGGTCGAGGAGCTTCATGGGGAGTTTGACGCGGCCTGGGAGTCGGCCGGCTTTCTGACCCGCGAGCACGAGGAGGCGCGTCGCGCCGGAGGGCGTGAAGCGCTGACCCGCTTCTGGTCGGAGCAGCAGGCCGATCCCGCGCGGCCGGCCGCGGTCGAGCAGGAGTTTGCGGTCACACTCGGGCGTGATCGCGTGCGCGGTCGCTACGACCGCGTGGACGTCGAGCTCGATGGGCGCGTGGTGGTGACCGACTACAAGTCGAGCGACGTGCGCGATCCGGCAACCGCGCACCGCCGCTCTCGTGAGTCGCTCCAGCTGGGTATCTATGCGCTCGCCTACGAGGCCCAGCACGGACGTGCGCCGGACGAGTTGGCGCTCCACTTCCTCGAATCGGGCCTGGTCGGACGCAGCCCGGCCTCGCGCAAGCGGCTGGCCAGGGCCGCGGAGGCGGTCACCTCGGCGGCGGAGGGGATCCGCGCGGGACGCTTCGACGCGGACCCATCGCCAACCCGGTGCGGCTACTGCCCATTCCGCGAGATCTGCCCGGATGCAATCCGATGAGCACCGCCAATCATCGCGGTCGCCGTTGACCTCGCGAGCGCGCTGGACGGTGGCGGCCCTCATCATCCTGGCCGCCCTGGGTTTCGTCGCGACACTCGCCTTCGCCGCCAACGCCTGCCCTGCGGAGCTTGCCGGCCAGCCCTGCCCGGATGCCGGGCTGAATCGCGCGGTGGTGATCGCCCTGGTGGCCACCAGTGCGGGCCTGACCATCACCCCGTTCGCCTTCCTCGGAGAACTCGCGGTGCGCCGGATCGAGTATCGCGGCGCGTGGATGCGGGCAGCCCGCCGGGGAGGGCTCGTGGGCGCCGTGCTGGCGGTGGTGGGCGGGCTTCGCCTCGGTGATGCGCTGTCGGTCCCAGCCGCACTCTTCGTGGTTGCGCTGGCCGGGGCGGTGGAGTGGATCTGGGCTCGCAGCCTGGACACCCGATGACATCGGACATCTTCGCTGGCCAGCCGACCGACCCGGAGCTGCTCGCCGAGCTCTATGACGCGGAGCACGATCCGGTGGACGACGACGCATCCTTCGTTCGCGAGATGGCGCGCCGCGCCCCCGGTCCCGTCCTCGACCTCGGCTGCGGCTCCGGGCGTCTGTTCGAGCCCCTGGCCGAGGGTGGAGCGACACGCATTGTCGGTGTGGATGGGTCGGCCGCACTGCTGCGACGCGCGGAGCTTCGGATCGCCGCCGACGGGCGCCTTGCCGCCATGGCCGCCTCCGGCGCGATTGAACTCGTCCATGGCGACGCGCGTGCGCTCGGTGGCCTGGTGCTGGGCGGTCCCTTCGCACTGGTCCTGACCGTCGGCCTGATCCCACACCTCGACGGGCCGGAGGACGCGCTGCGGCTGCTGAGCGGCGTCCGCCGAGTGCTTGCCGCCGACGGTATCCTCGTACTCGACGACCTCGGTCCCGGAGAGATGCCGGTGCGCGACCTGCCGCTGTCGGTCGATTGGCGGCGAACGATCGGTGGCCGTGAGGTGGTCCGCCGCAGCGCGCTGATCCGGCGCGAGGCGCCCGAGGGACTGCGGGTGGCCTTTTCGACGCTGGCAGACGCCACCCAGCTCGATGGTACGATTGCCCGGCTCCCAGCCAGCTATCGGCTGTGGTATCCATCTCCCGACGCACTGGCGACACAGGTCAATCGGGCGGGCATGGCGGTCGAGACCAGGTATGGCTCGCACGATCTGGAACCTCTCGGTTCTGAGAGCGAGCGGCGTATCTTTCTGGTAACGCACGACAGCCTGACCGCTGTCGATGGCGAGAGGTGAGGGTTGGCGGACCAGATCAGGCTCCTGGTGATCGAGGACGTGCCGCAGGTGGCGCAGCACATGCGCTCGCTGCTGTCGGCGCAGTCACAGATCAAGATGCTCGACGTTGTCACCACCGGTGAGCGCGCCCTGGCTGCGGTTGCCGAGGTGCGTCCGGACGTCCTGATCGTCGATGCGCTGCTCCAGGGACGCGTTTCCGGCACGCAGGTCGCCGAGCAGGTACGCCGCAGCGAGCCGACGGTTGCGGTGATCGTTCTCACGGTCCCGCAGAACCAGGTCGCTGAGGACCCCGCCATGGGCGTCGATGCGGTCCTGAAGATGCCCTTCTCGGGCTTCGACCTGACCACGCTGGTGCGCAAGGTTCACGAGCGACGCAGCGTTGACGCGTCCCGCGCTGGATCGATGATGATCAGCCTCTTCTCTCCGAAGGGCGGCGTCGGGCGCACGACGCTCTCCTACAACCTGGCGGTGGCAGCCAGCACGAGGCATCGCGTCTGCCTCATCGACGGGTCGCTTCAGTTCAGCGACCTGCGCGGACTGCTGCGCGCGCCGGCGACGGCCCCATCCATCATGAACCTGCCCACCGATCGGATCCGGGACGCGGACGTGGCCGACGTGATGTGGAATGATCCGTCCGGGGTCGACGTGCTGCTTGCCCCTCCGCGCCTCGAGATGGCCGAGATGGTGACGGTGCGCGACATCGAGAAGGCGCTCTCGATCCTGCGGCAGATCTACGAGGTCATCGTGGTTGACACCCGCGCAGCCCTCAGCGACGACGTCCTTGCCTTCCTCGATGCATCCGACCTGATTCTCCAGGTCCTTGCCGCGGACACCATGGCGATCCGAGGCACTGCCATGGCCGACGAGGCATTCTCCGCGATCGGGTACCCGGCCTCCAAGATGGCCACGGTCCTGAACCGGTCGGATTCCACCGGCGGATTCAGCCTGCCCGACTTGCAGGAGGGCCTCGGCCGGCAGATCGACTACGAGATCGTCTCTGACGGTCGACTGGTGGTGGCAGCCAACAACGAGGGGGTCCCGTTCGTCCTGGCGAGCCCCGAGGCGCCGATCTCGGTGGGGATGCGTGCCATGGCGGACTCACTGACCGCGCGCCTGCGCGAGCCGGTGGCGGCGCTGGTGCGGCGCTGAGCCGAGCGGTGGTGCCTGGCACCGATCGACGCCCGATCGGGGTCTTCGACTCCGGGGTCGGTGGGCTGACCGTCCTGTCGGCGCTGCGGCACCGGCTGCCGGCGGAGTCGACCGTCTACCTGGGTGACAACGCACGTGCGCCCTACGGCCCACGTCCGGGTGACGAGGTGCGAACCTTTACCCTCGAATCCACGAGCTGGTTGCTCGAGCACGACATCAAACTGCTCGTGCTCGCCTGCAACACCGCGACATCGCAGGCGTTGGCCGAGGTCCGGGCCGCATCACCGATCCCGGTCCTCGGGGTCGTACGGCCCGGTGCACTTGCCGCGGCCGCGTCGACCCGAACCGGGCACATCGGCGTGGTCGCGACCGTCGGTACCGTCGGGTCAGGAGCCTACCCCGCCGCCCTCGGCGAGGTGGCGGGGAGCCTGCAGGTGACCCAGCTGGCCTGCCCGCTACTCGTTCCCTTGGTCGAGGCCGGCGCAGTCGGGGGAGCCGAGGTGGTTCACACCGTGCGCGGCTACGTTGGGGACCTGATGGAGGCGGACCCGGCCATTGATACGCTGCTCCTTGGCTGCACGCACTATCCACTGCTCCGGCCGCTGATCGAGGAGGCGGCAGGCCCCGGTGTGGCCGTGGTCGATTCGGCGTTCAGTACCGCGCTCGCCGCGGAGGACCTGCTCGATGCCCTAGCCGCCCGCGCACCGGATGGGGGATCGGCCACCAACCTGGTCTACACGACCGGGGACCGTGCCGCGTTTGAAGTCGTTGCGGAGCGGATATTCCACGGTGCGCTGCCGGGCGTCGAGCAGGCGATCGTCACCGCCGACTAGACTCAACGCATGCCACGGAGTGCCGGCCGCCTCGGAATGGGGATCGTGGTGGGCGGACTGCTGGCGATGGGTGCCACGGTCGCTCAGCGGGAGTTGATGCGGCGGGCCGGGTCCCGGCTGATCGACTGGGAGGCGGTCCGACTCATCGCTCGGCGCCGCCTTGGACCGGCAGGCGTGCCCCTCGCGGACGCCGATCGCGTCGCCGCCGAGGCCTTCTATCGCGAAACGCTGCTGCGCATCGAGCCGGAGGTGGCGGCAGTCATCGGTGCCGAACTGCCGCGCGCCCTGGAGACGCCGGCGGTGGTCGACCGCCTGGAGTGGATCGATCTCAACCTGGCCACCTTCGAGCAGCTCTTCGCGCGGGTCGAGCAGATCGTGGCCGCGGGCAGTGCGGACGCCGATACCCCGGGACGCGCCCTGGCGCGCATCGTCAATCGGTCGCTCGGCAATCAGCAACTGGGCTGGCTCATGTCATTTCTGGCACGCAAGGTGCTCGGGCAATACGACGTCAGCCTGCTGGCCGCCGGGCCTGCGACCCGCGGTCGCCTGAACTTCGTCGAGCAGAACATCGCTGCGACGGCCGCTGGCCTGCGGATCCCGCTCGACGAGTTCCGAACCTTCATCGCCCTGCACGAGGCGACCCACGCATTCGAGTTCGAGGCCTACCCGTGGCTGCGCGATCACTTCGCGGCGTCCGTGGCCGAGGCGATAGAGCAGCTGGCCACCGACTCGAGCGGGCTTGCCGGGCGCCTGCGCTCCGCCATGGCGGGAAAGGGCGGACACTGGCTCGAGCGCATGATGACGCCCGCCCAGCTCGCCGCCTTCCATCGAACGCAGGCGCTGATGTCGCTGCTTGAGGGCTACTCGAACCACGTCATGAACCATGCCGGTGAACGGATCCTGCCGGGGTTCGCGCGACTCCACGAGCGGTTCGAACGGCGCAACGAGGCGCGCACAGCGGTGGAACGCGCGGTGATGCGACTCACCGGGCTTGATCTGAAGATGGAGCAGTACGCGGCTGGCGAACGGTTTGTCGCCTCGGTGTTGGCGACGCGGGACCGCGCATTCCTGAACCGGGTCTGGGAAGGGCCACAGCAGCTGC
Organism: uncultured Chloroflexia bacterium; assembly: GCA_963695195.1. GTDB lineage: Bacteria > Chloroflexota > Limnocylindria > QHBO01 > QHBO01 > CF-167. The sequence goes on along the minus strand of CAVOGE010000004.1, from coordinate 94,330 downwards.
CCGACCTGGCCGAGATCCGGCAGCCGGAACGCTGGATTGCCAGGATCGAAGGATCTGCCCACGGAGGCGGCGGGTGAGCGTCGACGAGATCGTCATCCTGGCCACGCCCATCTTCGGCGCGCCCGTGTCGGCCGAGCACGTGTCCCGCCTCGAGGCGGTGCCCGGTGTCCGCGTCGTCCAGATGTCGACCGATGGCCTGGTACACGGCGATGCGGAGGAGGCGCTCGCCGCTGCACGCGTACTGCTGCGCGGCGGAATCCCGGCGCCGGTGCTTGACCATGTCATCGGCCGCGCCTCCCGCCTCGAGTGGATCCACTCGTTCTCGGCCGGGGTCGATCGGGTTGCCACCCCGGCCGTCCGCTCGCGCGGGCTGACGGTGACCAACGCACGGGGAGTCTTCAGCCGGCCGATCGGCGAGTACGTGGTGATGATGAGCCTGGCCATCTCGCGCAGCCTGCCGCAGCTGCTCGAGTTGCAGCAGGAGCGGACCTGGCAGCCACTGCGCGGCACCGAGCTGGGCAGCAAGACGATCGGTATCGTGGGCTTTGGCAGCATCGGGTCCGAGATCGCCCGCCTGCTCGCGCCATTCGGGTCGCGCATTCTCGCCACGCGGCGTCGCCCGGAGCGTGGCGCCGACGATCAACCCAACGTGGAACTGCTGGGGCTCGACCAGCTCGACGAGCTCCTGCGTCAGAGCGATATCGTCGTCATCGCGGCGCCGCTCACCGACGAGACGGCGGGCATGATCGGCGCGGCGCAGCTCCAGGAGATGCCCGAACACGCCTGGTTGATCAATATCGCGCGCGGCCGCCTGATCGACGAGCTGGCTCTGCGTCGAGCGCTTGAAGCCGGATGGATCGGAGGCGCCGTGCTCGACGTATTCAACGAGGAGCCTCTCCCATCCGACTCGCCGCTGTACGACACGCCGAACCTGATCCTCACCCCGCACACCTCGTGGTCGAGCGATCGGGTCGTCGATCGTTCGATCGATCTGTTCGTGGCCAACCTGCGCCGCTTTGCCGCCGGCGAGCCGCTCGAGAACGTCGTGGACCTGGAGGCCGGGTACTAGCCCGATGCAGGTCACCATCGTTGGTCTGCCAGCCAGTGGCAAGACGACGGTCTTCAATGCGCTGACCGGCAGCCATGCGGAGACCGGTGGCTTCTCGGGCAGCCACGCGGCCCCCAACATGGGCGTCGTCAAGGTGCCCGATGAACGCCTCGACCGGCTTGCCGCGCTCTTCCATCCGCGCAAGACGACCCCCGCCGACGTCACCTACGTCGACGTCGCGATCCCCGCCGGAGCCGCGCGCGAGGGGACGATCGCGCCCGACGTGCTCGCCCTGGTGCGCAACGCCGATGCGCTGGTGCACGTGGCGCGTGGGTTCGAGGGGGGCGACCGTCCAGCGGACGCGTGGCGCGATGTGGACGAGATGGACCTGGAGTTCACCGTGGCCGACCTGGGTGTGATCGAGAAGCGACTGGAGAAGCTGCGCACGTCCGGGCGTCACGGTACGCCCGGGGAGCGAGAGCAGAACGCCGTCGAGGAAGAGCTGCTGGCCCGGATCGAGCCGGAGCTCTCACGGGGCGTCCCGCTGCGAGCCATGGCTCTCACCGATGACGACGAGCGGAGACTGCGCGGCTACCGATTCCTGACCCAGAAGCCGGTGCTGGTGCTGCTCAACCTCGACGAGGGGCAGCTCCCCGGGCTCGCGGCCCTCGAGACAGAGGGTCGCGCTCGGTATGCCCAGCCACGTACCGACGTGGCCGCCCTGGCGGCGAAGATCGAATCAGAGATCGCCCAGCTGCCGGACGACGATGCGGCGCTCTTCATGGAGGACCTGGGGATCGCCGAGCCGAGTCGGGGGCGAGTCATCCGCCTGACCTATGACCTGCTCGGCCTGTTCAGCTTCTTCACCGCCGGCGAGGACGAATGCCGCGCCTGGACGCTGAGTCGAGGGGCGAGTGCCGTCGATGCCGCCGGTGCCATTCACTCTGACCTGGCGCGAGGGTTCATTCGCGCCGAGGTGGTCACGTTCGACGATCTGATGGCCAGTGGCAGCACGACCGAGGCGCGCAAGCGCGGGAAGCTGCGTTCCGAGGGGAAGACCTACGCCGTCCGCGACGGCGACGTGATCGAGGTGCTCTTCAACGTCGCTCGCTAGCGACCGCGAAGCTCCTGGGAGCGATCCATCTCGGCGATGATCGTGCGGAATTCGTCACTCTGCTCAACGAGGAAGGTGTCGACCTCCTCGACGCCGACGCTCATGCTGGCGCGCAGCTTGTCATCTCCGACGTAAGTGAAACCGTGGCTGCGCTCCAACTCCCGGGCGATCGCTTCGACCAGGGTGTCCTCCTCGAACGTGTCGAGCACTGCGGCACGAGCGGCGCGCACGATGTCCGCGAACGCCTCCGGGGCGTGCTCCTGCTCGCTGAGCACGATGGCATCGGTCAGGAGATCGCTGGCACCCTCGTGGAGCTCATAGAAGAAGAGTCGCATGATGGACCGATGATAGAGCCGAGCGACCTCCTCGTCGTTGGAGGCCTCACCATCGACCGCTTCCCTGACGGGAGCCGGGCAGCGGGCGGCTCGGTGCTCCACGCCACTCGAGCGCTGGCGGCCGTGGGCCTTCGCGGGGCCACGATCACGGTCGCCGGCCCCGAGCCGGAGGCAGTTGCCGCCCTCGCCGAGCTGCGCTCGCTCGGGCCGACGCAGGTCCAGCAGGCCTCGCACTCCATCCGGTTTACGATCGATGACTCCGTCGCACCTCGCCGCCTGACCTTCGATGGCGGCGCATCGCTGCACGTTCCAACCGCGGCGGTGCGGGCGTATCCCAGTCGGGCCGTGCTGCTCGCGCCGATAGCCGGCGAAATGGACACGGCCGCAGTTACGGCCACCGCGGACGTCGCTGTTCGGGTGGCGGCGCTCCAGGGGTGGCTGCGGATTCTTGCGCCCGGCGAGGTGGTTCAGCCGCGGACTCTGACTACCCTCGAGGACGATCTGACCTTCGCACTGCGCTCGATGGACGCCCTCGTGGCCAGCAGCGACGACCTGGCAGCGCTCGCGCGGGACCCCGGCGAAGCACTGGCAATCCTCCGTCGCTGGGCTGGAGCCCGGCCAGTCCTGGTCGTGACGCTTGGTGAACGAGGCGCCCTGGTCGACCTTCCCGGTTGCGGTCGGAGACCTGTGCCGGTGCCAGAGGTCGTCCGCGGCGTTTCCACGGTGGGTGCGGGCGACGCCCTTGCCGCGCTGTTCGCCGCCGAATTGGGCCGCGACGTTGATGCGCTCGACGCCGCGCACGAAGCGGCTCGCGGCGTCGCTCGATGGCTGGCGGCCCGGATCGGCGAGAGCGGCCGCTAGGCGACGGCCGACGTCGCGGCGCGAAGCGCCTCTCGACGGTCAGCAGCAGCGACCCAGCGGCGCAGCCGCCGCAACCGTGCATCGACCCGCAGGCGGACGCGGCCGACGGCGAGCATGCCGCCACCACGCCCGAGGGCAAAGGCAAGGTCGAGCACGCGACCGGCAGTCACCGCGGCATCGAGCGCGCCGCGCAGATCCGCCCGGTGCCGTTCACGAATTCGAGCGACCTCCAACCACGCCGCCGCCGCTTCCGCCGTGGCGCGTCGCGTGGCGGCGGCCCAGAGCGCCTCGGCGCGATCCACCTCGCCTGCCGCGAGAAGCAGCCGGGTCGCCATGCGACGCAGCGTATGCGCCTCCCCCTGGTCGACGCCGGGATGCATGGCCGATTCGGCGACCTCCAGTGCCTCGGCGCTCGCCCCGTGGCGAAGCAGTTCGACCGCCATCCCGTGGCGGTCGAGGAGACCCGCGTTCCGCCAGCCGCCCGCCCGCAGGCGCAGCACCTCCGCCTCCAGCAGGGCGAGTGACACGATGTCCTGCAGGTTGTGATCAAGGACATCGGCGAGTACCTGGGGGGAGCCGCCCCGCAGGTAGCCGAAGTAGCGCGCGGGCACCTCGCTGCCCGGACAGTCGCCGTGACGGAGCACGCCAAGCACGCCGGCCTCCACGTCTGCCAGTCGAGCCCCGCCAAGCGGCCGGCGGAAGAGGCGCCGCGCCACCGGCAGCAGGTCGTCGTGTCGTTCCGGCAGAGCCGCCAGCTCACGGAAGAGGCCGTGCACGGTCAGGCGCGTGGTGAGGAGCGGCAGGTCGAATCCGCGCCCGTTGTAGGTCACCACGCGCTCGGCTCGACCCAGTTCGGCGGCGACAAGGCGCAACATTGCCGACTCGTGCGGGTAGTCGGGCAGTAGGTGCTGGCGGACCACGATCTGGTCACCATCCAGGCGGCCGAGTCCGGCGAGGAAGATGACCGTGCCGGCGCCGGTGGAGAGGCCGGTCGTCTCGGTGTCGAAGTAGCTTGCCGCGGGCAGGGGGGCGAGCGCTGCCGCGACGGTCGCGGGGAGCGCGACGACCCGCTCGACAACCACGGCCGCGCCGCCGGTTCCGGCGGAGAGGCGGGCACCGAACCAGCGCGCCAGCGTCACCGCCCGGTCAGCGGCTGGACGGGTGGGAGGCTGGGGCGTGCGGGTGCCTTCCGCGCGGAGGACGGCCACCCGCTCGACCAGCGAGCGGGTGCTCATCCGCCGCCCAGCCCTGCCAGCAGTTCGACCGCGACCTGCTTGCCGCGCGATCCGACTTCGCTGGCCGGCCCAACGCACGACGGGCACCCATCGGTGCACCCGCAGTCGACGACGAGCTTGGCACAGGCAGCGACCAGTTCATCGGTCAGGCCGAAGAGCCGCTCACTCAGCCCCACCCCACCCGGCACGGCGTCGTACAGGTAGATGGTCGGGCGGCCGGTGAACGGCGCCTGGACCTGGGCGAGCACGCCGATGTCACGCGGGTCGCACATGAGCAGGAGCGAGGCGGTGGTGCGGGCAACCCTCGCCAGCCCGATAAGCGCCCCGTCGAGGGTGTCACGGTCGTACCGGTTCATGAGATCAGCAGGCGGCACCAGCCAGCAGGCGGTCGTGTGCATCTCCTGCTCGGGGACGTTGATCGAGCCCCAGCCGACGTTCTCGTGGGTGTGGTACTTGATCTTCTTGAACATGGTCACCTTCCAGGCGACCATCACCTCGCCACGCTGCCGCTTGCCGGCCGGAGCCTCGTCGGCCTCGTCGAAGACCTCGAGCACCTTGAGGGTGATCCCCAGGTCGGCATCGGTGTAGTAGTCGACGTCGGTGCGCGTGACGTACGCCTTGCGCTCATCCCAGTCGAGGCGATCCACGTGGTGCTGCACGCCCTCGTGGATGTAGATCGCCTTCTCATGCACGAGCAGCGGAGCCGCGAACAGGTCAACCTCGCCGAGCACTCGATTGCGGTCCCCGGTGGTATCCACGATCACGACGTTCTCCGGCGCGCCGGACCGAAGGCTGAAGGTGCTGGCCGGGAAGTTCTCGTGGCTCCAGTAGTACCGATCGTCTTCGGCATGGCGCAGGTACCCGTCCTCCTCGAGGACGTCGAGCAGCGTCGGGGTTTCCTCGATGCCAAATCGCTCGGCTGCCGGTACCGGCAGCTCGAAGCTCGACGCGCGCAGGTGGTTGAGCAGAACGTGCAGGTTGTCGGGGTTCACCAGCCCGTGCTCGGGTGACTGCTCGAACAGGTACTCCGGGTGCGACGCCAGGAACTGGTCGATCGGCGCCGATGAGCAGACGAGCGCCGACAGGCTGGTGCTGGCGCGCCGGCCCGCCCGCCCCATCTGCTGCCAGGTCGAGGCGATGGTCCCGGGGTAGCCGACACTGATGGAGGCATCGAGGCCGCCGATGTCGATGCCCAGCTCGAGGGCGTTGGTGGCCACCACGCCGCGCACACGGCCGTCGCGCAGACCGCGCTCGATCTCGCGCCGCTCGTTGGGGAGATAGCCGCCGCGGTAGCCGCGGATGGTGTGCGGGTGACCGGGCGGCGGGGCAAAGGTCTCGCGCAGATAGCTGGTCAGCACCTCCACGGCGGTGCGCGATCGGGCGAAGGCGATCGTCTGCACGCCGCCGCCGATGAGCCGCTCCGCAAGATGCTGGGCGGTGAGCAGCGAAGAGCTGCGGATCCCCAGGTGCTCGTTTGCGACCGGTGGATTGATGACGAGGATGTGCTTCCGGCCGCGCGGCGCCCCGTTGTCGTCGATCAGCTCGACCGGCGCTTCGATCAGCCGCTCGGCCAGTTCGCCGGGGTTGGCGATGGTGGCGCTGGCACAGATGAAGACCGGATCCGCGCCGTAGTGGCGGCAGACGCGACGGAGGCGGCGCATGACGTTGGCGACGTGACTGCCGAACAGGCCACGATAGGTGTGCAGCTCGTCGATGACCACGAACTGCAGGTTCTCGAACAGCTTGAACCACTTCGTGTGGTGGGGGAGGATCGCCGCATGCAACATGTCGGGGTTGGTGATGACCACCTGCCCCGCCGCCCGAACAACGCTGCGGACGCTCGGCGGCGTGTCACCATCGTAGGTGTGGGTCTTGAGCTCGAGCTCGGCGGCGTCGGCCAGCGAACGCAGTTCGACCAGTTGATCTGCCGCAAGGGCCTTGGTGGGGAAGAGGTAGAGCGCTCGCGCGGTGGGATCGCGGGCCACCGCATCGAGGACCGGCAGGTTGTAGCAGAGGGTCTTGCCCGAGGCGGTGGGGGTGACCACGCAGGTGTTCGTGCCAGCTCGCACCGCTTCGACCGCGCGCGCCTGATGCGTGTACAGCGCCTCCACCCCGCGACCATGGAGCGCAGCGACAAGTCGGGGATCGAGTCCGTTGGGCCACGGTGCGTGCCGGGGAGGTTGCGGCTCGAGGATGCGGTGCGCCGCAATCAGCGGCTCGAGTGACGGATCGGCAAGGAATGCGGCGATCGCCGCTTCGGCTGATGTCGGACGGTCGAGCAGCATCGGCTCCTCCAGCTGTGATCGATCCCGGATCCATCCGAACGGATGTTCGGTTTGCGGTCAGCACGATATCACGCTGCGTGCAAGGAGACCGGCCCGATGCGACAGCTCGCCTGTCGCGAACTCGAGCGGATGGAGTGGCCGGCGGACGTCAGGGAGCGAGGATCGTCTGCAGCTGGGTCTCCATCTGTTCGCGCGATAGCGGGCCGAAGTAGCGTCCGCGGATGACCCCGTAGCGGTCCACGAAGTAGTGCGTGGGGAGGCCCCACCCGCCGAAACGCTCGATGACAGCTCCGCGTGGATCCAGGCCGATGGTGTAGTCGAGTCCGCTCCTGGTCGCAAAGGCTCGAACCGTCTCGGCCGATTCCTCGAAGTCGATGGCGAGCACCACGAGCCCGTCATCGGCGTGGGCGGCGTAGGCGGCCTTGAGATCCGGCAGCTCCTCCCGGCAGGGGATGCACCAGCTCGCCCAGAAGACGATCCAGAGCGGGCGTCCCGCGAAGTCGGACGACCGAATGACACGGCCGCCCAGGTCGGTCAGCGAAGGGGAGAGCTCAGGCGCCAGGTCGCCGATCTGGAGTCCCGCCCGCTCGGCCCCGATCGTGTAGAAGTCCTCGCCGGTGGTCAGCGGAACCCACGGCTGCCCCCCGAGCGGACGCGTGACCATCCAGCCACCACCGACCAACAGGATCGCCAGCAGGATGCCCTGGATCAACCCACGAACCGGGACCGGGAGCGTGGCGAGCCACCGCCGTATCGGGCGCCGCGGCCGATCACTATCGGCTGCGGATGGGTCGGGCATGCCGGGCTGTTCTAGGGCAGGACCGCGTCGAGGGCGGTCGCCAGTTCCGTCGTACTCGCTGGCCCCTCGAACTTGGCGGCGACCTTCCCATCGGCGTCGACGACGAAGACGTACGGCTCCGATGGGATACCCCACTCGTCGACCGCGGGGACCAAGATGCGGGATCCCGAAGCGTCGGTCCGGAGTTGGAGATGGCCGTCGACCGACTCGAGCTCGTACGGCTCGACGTGGACGAAGTTCACCCGGCCGGCGTAGTCGGGGGCCACCGCCTTGACCAGTTCGAGCGCCGGCCCGCAGGTGGCGCTGGTACAGAAGGCAGGCGTCGAGAAGACGACCACGAAGGGGATGCGGGCCGCAATGGCGTCGCGGACCGACAGGCTGTAGAAGGCCGGGTCGGCGTCGGCGTCACTGGAGATCAGTGCAAGGCTGGCGGCGTCGTGCGCCGTCGGGGTATCGGTCTGTGGCGCCGGGGTTCCGAGTGCGGGAGTGGTGGTCGTCTCGGTGACCGGGAAGGTTCGACGCGAGCGGCGCTCCTGCCCTCCCGCCGGGCTGGCCAGCATCTCCAGGCCCCAGTCGCCCGCGTGCGAGAAGTCGATCAAGGCAACGTACACGCCGACCGGGTTCTCCTCCGCGTCATCGAGCAGCACGTGGAAACTCCCGACTATCTCCTGTGAGGGCGAGCTCACGTCGGCATCCAGGTCGTAGAAACGCAGCCTGACCTCGAGATCCTCGGCGGCGAGGGACTGCCCGACGCTGCCGAGGGCGGTGATCAGCATCCGGTTGTGCCCGACCGCGGCCTCTGACGAGAGGATGACAGGCACCAGTTGGGGATCGCCGACCGCGGCTCCGAGCGCCGGCCAGCCTGGGTGCGCGGGCGGGGAAGAACTGACCGATGCGGGTGCGCAGGCGCTCAGCAGTATTGCGAACATGATGATCGTCGGAAGCAATAGGTGACGTGGCTCCTCGGGTCGTTCAGGAAGCGTCCGCCACATGTCCCTGATTCTAGCCCGATGCCCGCTCGAGCCCCGGCGTTGTGGATATCCACAACGCTTTCGCCTTGCACGGTGGAAAACCTGCGGGCTAGACTGCGGACAGATGACCAGCCTCGAGACGCACGCGCCAAGTCCGTCGCGACCGGAGCGTTCGGTGCGCATGCGCATCCCCGCATCGCGGCGCGGCCTGGCCTGGCTCACCCTGCTGGTGATCTTCGGCGTATTCCTGGCCGCACAGGTGGGCCGCGAGGTGTACGCGAGTTGGTCGATCGGCCAGGAGGCCGAAGCAGCGCGGGTCGAGATTGCCGCCATGGAGGCGCGCAACGCCGCGCTCCGCGAGGAACTCGCGTACGTGAACAGCGATGCGTACATCGCGGCCGAGGCGCGACGGATGCTGAACTGGGGCCTCCCTGGAGAACGCGTCCTGATCATTCCTCCTGGCGCGGAGGTTCCGGCGCCTGCCCCGGCCACGGCAGAGGTTGTCCCTCTGGGGCCGCTGCTCCAGCAGTGGCTGGAGCTCTTCTTCGGCACGTAGTCCCCGTGTGGCCGGGATCGCGCGGCTTGCCGCGGTCCGCACCGGTCGGTATCCTCCCAGCGTGCCCAGTCGATACGCTCGCGGTTGACCTGAGCGCGCGGCCGGCGGCGGAGTAGCTCAGTGGCAGAGCAGGGGACTCATAAGCCCTTGGTCGGTGGTTCGAATCCGCCCTCCGCTACCAACCTCGGTCGTTGACGCCCGCCGGCGCGGGCACCTGTCGGTCGTGGTGGTACAACAACACCGATGACCCAACCCGCTCACCGTGCTGAGATCGCCCCGGATCCGCTGCGACCAATCGTTGAGGCACTCGCCGCTGGCGCCATCCGCCTCGGCTTGCCCGATGGCGCGGCACTGGTTCTCGCCGTCTCCGGCGGCCCCGACTCGACCGCGCTGCTCCACGGCGCCGCGCGAGTGGCCCCCGGTCGTGGCTGGCGCCTGACGGTCGCGCACCTGGATCACGCACTGCGCGCCGAATCTGCCGATGAGGCTGCCGCGGTGGCCGCCACGGCTGCTCGCCTGGGCCTGCCGGTGGAGGTCCGCCGCACCGATGTCAGGGACCTGGCCGCCACCGAGCACCGATCGCTCGAGGACGCCGGTCGCCAGGCCCGCTACCGCTTCCTCGAGGAGGTGGCCGCGGGGCTCGGGCAGGACGCGCTCATCGCCACCGCGCACACCGCCGACGATGCGGCCGAGACGACGCTCATGCGCCTTGCGCGCGGCAGTGGTCTGCGCGGTGCGCGCGGCATCCCGGCGCGGCGAGGCCGGATCGTGCGGCCGCTGCTCCACGCACGGCGCGCTACGCTGCGCGAGGCATTGGACGCGGCCGGCATCGAGTACGTCACGGACCCATCGAACGCAGATCCGGCACATGCGCGAAACCGGGTGCGCGCCATGCTCGTGCCGGCACTCGAGCAGCTGAACTCGGCGGCGGTCGAGGCGCTGGTTCGTTTTGGACGCCTGGCCGCGGATGACGACGACCTGCTGGACGCGCTCGCCGCGGCAGAGGTGGCTGCCCGGACCGATGCCGATGACGCCTCGATCAACTGGGAGAGTCCCCCGGCGCGCGCCCTCGGCCGCCGCGTGCTCCGCCTGGCGATCGGCGATCCGGCGCCATCGGCCGAGCGGATCGAGGCGCTTCTCGACGCCGCTGAAGGGCCGCGCGGTGGCTTGAGCATCGAGCTGGGCAGCGGTCGGCAGGCAACGGTCAGGGGGCGACGGATCCGTCTGGGCTGAAGCCGCCGATGCCCCCTCTGTCGGGTGAGCCCACACCCGCCGCCCGGGAGGCGCTACGGTTCGGGCGCCATGATCCGGACCACGCCCTTCCACGAACGCACCAGCGCCCTGAACCAGACGGGCCTGTGGAGCCATTGGGCCGGACACCTGGCCGCGAACCGCTACCAGGTATCGGACAAGTTCGAGTACTTCGCGGTCCGAAACGCAGCCGGGATCTTCGATTCGTCTCCGCTGTTCAAGTACCGGATCGCCGGGCGCGATGCCGAGCGCTACCTTGCCGGGATTCTGGCCCGTGACATCCGCGCCTGTCCGCCGCAGCACGCGCAGTACACCGCCTGGCTGGACGAGCGTGGCTTCGTGCTCGAGGACGGCGTCGTCCAGCGGCGCTCCGCGGGTGAGTACGTCCTCACCACGGCCGAGCCGAACTACGCGTATCTTGCGGACCGCATCGGTCGCCTGGCGGTGAGCCTGGAAGATGTCAGCCTGGAGTACGGCACCATCGCGGTGCAGGGACCCCGCTCGCGGGACCTGCTCAGCCGGCTGGTTCCCGGCGTGGCATCGGTCCCGTTCTTTGGCCTGACCAACGGGTCGATCGGTGGGGCCGATGTGGTCGTCTCCCGCACCGGCTATACGGGCGACCTTGGCTACGAGATCTGGGTGGAGACGCCGGACGCACTGCGGGTGTGGGACGGGCTGTGGGAGGCGGTGGACGGGCACGGCGTCCTGCCCTTCGGCCTCGCCGCCCTGTACATGCTGCGCATCGAGGCGGGGCTGTTGCTGCTTGCGGTCGACTTCGACTCGAGCCGGTTTGCCTTCAACGATGCCCATCGGTCCACCCCGATCGAGCTCGGCTGGTCGTGGATGTTCAAGGACCTGGCGACCGATGATCGGTCCTTCATCGGGCGAAAGGCACTCGAGCGCGAGCTGGCAGAGCGCTCGTCCCGCTGGAAGATGACCGGGCTGGTCGTGGACTGGGAGGACTACGACCGCATCTATGGCCGGGCGGGCCTGATCCCTCCCAAGCAGCACGCGCCCCTCCACGAGGACTGGATGGTGTACGACGGAGATGGCCAACGGGTGGGCTACGCCACCAGCGTGATGTACTCGCCCGTCCTCCAGCGCCACATTGCGCTGGCCCGGGTGCGTCCCGATCTGTCCAGGGTCGGAACGCGCGTGCAGCTGGAGTTCACGGTCGACCACCAGTACCAGAAGATCGCCGCGCACGTCGCGCGGCTGCCCCTCTTCAACCCGCAGCGGAAGACAGCCTCATGAACAGCTACGACGCGATCGTCATCGGTGGCGGCCACAACGGCCTGGTCAACGGCGCCTATCTCGCCCGCGGCGGGCTGCGGACCCTCATCCTGGAGCAGCGCCACCTGGTGGGCGGAGCCGCCATCACCGAGGAGCTGCGCCCCGGCTTCTGGTTCACGACCTTTTCGTATGCGCTCTCGCTGCTCCGGCCGCAGATCATTCACGAGCTGGAGCTCACCAAGCACGGGTTCCTGCCGCTGCTGATGTCGACCCGCTTCGCGCCGACCGAGCATGGCGAGTACCTCACCTTCACCAAGCACCACGACGCAAACCTGCGGGAGATCGCCCGCATCTCGCCGCACGATGCCGACGCATACGAGCAGTACAGCCACGACCTGACCCAGGTCTGCCAGGCCGTCAAGCCGCTGCTGGACATGGTGCCGCCGGACCTGTTCAGCGATGATCCGGAGGAGCTCCTCGCGCTGGCAGCACTCGGCTCACGCTTTGGCAAACTCGACAAGCGCACGCTCCACAACGCGGTCCGCCTGCTGACCGGGAGCGCGGCCGACTTCCTCGACGACTACTTCGAGTCAGAGCTGCTCAAGGGATACCTCGCCTCATCGGGCATCATCGGCTCCAAGGTCGGCCCCCGCTCGCAGGGGTCCGGGCTGGTGCTCCTCTTCCACTCCCTGGGCGAGCATGACGGCGAGTTTGGGTCGTGGGCCTTCCACAAAGGCGGCAACGGCGGATTCACCCAGGTCCTGGCCCGTGCCGCGGAGGCGTTCGGCGCCGAGATCCGCCTCGAGTCGCCGGTGGAGCGCGTCCTGACCACGGATGGGCGGGCGACCGGTGTCGCGCTGGCGGATGGCACCGAGTTCACCGCCGATATCGTCGTGAGCGCACTGGATCCGCGCCGCACGTTCCTTGAGCTCGTTGACCCGCGGGAGATGCCCGACGACGTGGTCGAGACCGTGCGCCGCATGAAGTTCCAGGGCGTGTCGTCCAAGGTCAACTTCGCCCTCGACGGCCTTCCCCGCTACCCGGCCCTCGGCGAGCGGGACGACATGTTCCGTGGGTTCATGAACATCGGTCCGTCGATGGACTACCTGGAGCGGGCCTTCGACGACGCGAAGTACGGGTGGTACAGCCAGAACCCCTACATCGACTGCGCCATCCAGTCGACGATCGACCCTGACATGGCGCCCCCAGGCAAGCACGTGCTGTCGTGCTTCGTCCAGTACACGCCCTACCGGCTCCGCGAGAGCGATTGGGACGCGGAGCGGGACAACCTGGGAGCCGTCGTTCAGAGCACCCTGGAGCGATACTTTCCCGGCTTTGGCGATCTTGTTCTCCAGCGCGAGGTGGTGACGCCCCTCGACATCGAGCGGGTGACGGGCCTGAGCGAGGGGAACATCTTCGCCGGCGAGTTGCTGGCGCCCCAGATGTTCTTCTTCCGTCCAGCTCCTGGATGGGCCCAGTACCGGACCCCGATCGAGGGCTACTACCAGTGCGGATCGGGGACGCATCCCGGGGGCTGCGTCATGGGGGCTCCGGGTCGGCTGGCGGCGGGAGAGATCCTCAAGGACTGGACCCGACCGACGCGCTGACACCCGGGGGAGCGCTGGCGTGTGCCGGCGCGGAATGACCCCGCGCGTGTGCGAGCCCGCAACGGAGACTCGCTTGCCATAGCCATCCGTCATGGCCCGGATGGGCCGTTTGTTGGCGTTGCCGCCCCGCACCTATACTTGCCGCGCCGCCCGTCGTGCGAAGCACCGGTACAAAGGGAAGAGACATCACCTTGAGCAGCAGACTCGTCCGCAACAGCGTCGTTCTCGTCGTCCTGGCCGTCTTCGGCATGGCGCTCCTGTGGACCTACCTGGTCGATCCGAACGGCGAGTCCGCCGCGTACACCTATAGCCAGCTCCTGAAGGACGCCGCCGATGGCAAGGTCACCTCGGTGACGCAGGACGGAACGACGCTGTCGGTCGTGCTGGGGACGAATACGAACGACCCGAAGTCGGTGATCGTGCCGTCCGAGTTCGTCAACGTCCGCGAGGAGCTGTGCGCCGCGGTCGGCAGCAGCAACCCCGGCACGTGCTCGATCAGCTACTCCGCGGTCCAGGAAGGCGCGGCGGGGCAGGTGCTCTTCCAGCTCCTCTTCGCGTTCCTGCCGGTGCTCCTGATCGGCGGTTTCATCATCTTCATGATGCGGCAGGCCCAGGGCACCAACAACCAGGCGATGAGCTTCGGCAAGAGTCGCGCACGCATGTTCCTGGGCAACAAGACGGTGATCACCTTCAACGACGTCGCCGGCGTCGACGAGGCGAAACAGGAGCTGACCGAGGTGGTCGAGTTCCTCAAGTACCCCGAGAAGTTCAACTCGCTCGGCGCCCGGATTCCGCGTGGCGTGCTGCTGGTTGGGCCTCCCGGCACCGGCAAGACGCTGCTGGCGCGGGCCGTTGCCGGTGAGGCGGGCGTGCCGTTCTTCAGCATCTCCGGCTCCGAGTTCGTGGAGATGTTCGTGGGCGTCGGCGCCAGCCGGGTGCGCGACCTGTTCGAGCAGGCCAAGCGCAACTCGCCGTGCATCGTCTTCGTCGACGAGATCGACGCGGTCGGCCGTCAGCGCGGCGCCGGCCTGGGCGGCAGTCACGATGAGCGCGAGCAGACCCTCAACCAGATCCTGGTCGAGATGGACGGCTTCGACACCAACACCAACGTGATCGTGGTGGCCGCCACCAACCGGCCCGATGTCCTCGACCCTGCGCTCCTGCGCCCGGGCCGCTTCGACCGCCAGGTCATCCTCGACCGGCCCGACATCAAGGGGCGCCGCCAGATCCTGGACGTGCACATCAAGGGCAAGCCGCTCGACAAGACGATCGACCTCGATGAGCTCGCACGCCGTACTCCGGGGTTCACGGGCGCCGATATCGCCAACCTGGTGAACGAGGCAGCCATCCTCGCGGCGCGGAACAACAAGAAGTCGGTCGGGACGATGGACTTCAAGGAGGCGATCGATCGGGTGGTCGCCGGACCGGAGCGCCGCAGCCGGATCATCACGCCCGAGGAGAAGGAGATCATCGCCTACCACGAGGGCGGACACGCCGTCGTGCAGCGCGCGCTCCCGAAGTGCGACGCGGTCAGCAAAGTGACCATCGTGAGCCGTGGCATGGCGCTCGGCTACACGATGAGCCTGCCCGCTGAAGACAGATACCTCCACAGCAAGTCCGAGTTCGAGGACAAGCTCGCCGGCATGCTCGGTGGGCATGTCTCCGAGGAGATCGTCTTCGGCGACACCACGACCGGCGCCAGCAACGACATCGAGAAGGCGACCGGCCTGGCCCGCGCGATGGTGACCCAGTACGGGATGAGCGAGAAGCTCGGCCCGCTCACCTTCGGCAAGAAGGACGAGATGATCTTCCTGGGTCGCGAGATCAGCGAGCAGCGCAACTACTCCGACGAGATCGCCGCAAAGATCGACGCGGAGGTCCGCGAGATCATCGATCGTGCGTACGTCCGGGCCAAGGAGGCGCTGACGACCCATCGCGCCGTGCTCGACCGCCTGGCCGCGCTGCTGATCGAGAAGGAGACGATCGAGGGCGACGAGTTCGAGGCGCTCTGGAACGGCGTGCTGCCGCCCCGGGACGGGAGCGGACCGACACCGCGTCGCCTGGGTGAAGCCGAGGTCGGCGGCGAGGCGGAGACGGTGCCCGCCACCACGCCGAAGCGTCGGCGAAAGGCTGCCCCCCAGCCCGCCTGAACTCGCCCGGGTAGCCCTTTTGGCCCATTCCGCCGCTAGGAGGCGGGCCGTATACTCGGGTCCGGTGCGCATGGGCACCATGCACCATCGCGGGTCACGAGGAGTTGCGTTCACCGATGATCGACGATCCCCTTACCGATGCCAACCAGGCGGCAACTGCGGACTGGCGGGTTGAAGCTGCGACCGGCGCCATCGCGCCGCGCTCGGCGCTGGACGTGCTGACCAACCTGAACGAGCGCATCGCCTCGGGCAAGGTGGACGAGTTCCAGCCGATCCCGACCGGCATGACGCCGCTCGACAAGACGATCGGTGGCGGCCTGCGGCCAGGCGAGCTGATGCTGATCGGTGGTGCCCAGGGCGCGGGCAAGACGACGATGGCCCTCCAGATGGCTCGAAACATGGCCGCCTCCGGCCAGGCGACCGCGCTGTACGTCTGCTTCGAGCATGAAGAGGAGTACCTCATCCAGCGCCTGATCGCCATGGAGTCCCTGCTCTCGCAGCTCCCTTCCAAGTCGGGCGCGATGAAGATCCAGGACGTCAAGAAGGAGGTCATGCAGAGCTATGCGGCGGCCGCCGAGGCCGGTCAGCGAGCCAAGCTCGGGGCGAACCCGCGCCTGCGTCCATCGCTCGAGCGGATCGCTCGCTACGGTGGCAACCTCTTCCTGATGCGGGGCACGGCCACCGCCTCGACGATCGAGAACCTGCGCGAACTGGTGGCCGAGTACCGGGGCGAGGAGGGGAAGCGGCTCGTTCTGTTCGTTGACTACCTGCAGAAGGTGCCGGTCATCCCCGAGCCTGCCGAAGAGGCGGAGAAGGTGACGCGAGTGGTGAGCGGGCTGAAGGACATCGCGCTCGCGCTCGGCGTGCCGGTGGTGGCCATCGTCGCCGCCGACCGGGAAGGGCTGAAGGCCAAGCGCCTTCGCAACCATCACCTGCGCGGCAGCAGTGCCATCAACTACGAGAGCGACATCATCCTGATCCTCAACGACAAGTACCACATCGTGGCCAAGGTCAACATCGAGTTCAACCCGTACCAGGCCCAGCGCTACCGCGACTGGGTGGTCGCCACCGTCGAGAAGAACCGTGGCGGCCAGGACAACGTGGATCTCGAGTTCGAGAAGCTGTTCGAGTACAGCTGCTTCGATCCGACCGGTCGGGTCACCGCCGAGAAGCTCGTCGAAGAGCGTCTCTACAACGACTGATTGAGGCAAGCCGATGCCCGCATCTGACCCGTATCGGGTCCTCCAGGTGCTGCCCGACGCCGACCAGGCGGTCGTGCAGGCCGCCTTCCGGGCGCTTGCCATGAAGTACCACCCCGATCGCGACTCCTCAGCTGCCGCCGCGCGGCGGATGATCGAGCTCAACGAGGCGTATGCCCTGGTGCGAAGCGTCGAGAAGCGTGCCGCATTCGACCGCGGCCAGCGTCGCGCGAGCTACGACTTTGGTGACACCCCGCGCGGCAGCGCCCCGAATGGGATCGTGCCGCCGCCCCGGGCCGCCAGCGCAGGTACCCAGCTGAAGACCGGCCGCTACAGCGGCTGGACCCTGCGCGATCTCGCTCGCCAGGATCCGGACTATCTGCGCTGGCTGTCGCGGCACTCGTCGGGCCTTCGATACCGGACCGAGATCTACCAGATCCTCGGCAGGATGGGCTCGACCGCCGCCTGAGCGGCACCCTGATCCGCCGCACCAGGGCGCCGCGGCGCGCGGCGCGCGCATCGGTCTGACGCGGTAGGCTTCGCCTGTGTCTGACTCGACGCCGATGAAGCCCCTGCGTGCCGTCTTTCTGGACATCGGTGACACGGTGATGCGCCCGAACCCGTCGTGGGAGCACGTGTACGCGATCGCCTTCGAGGAGTACGGCATGCACGTCGAGATCGATGACCTTCGGGGAGCCCTGCGGCGGGCCTACCACCACGGTGGTTGGGGCTTCTCCGATGGCTTCGAGCCGACCGAGGAGACCTCGCTGGCGCGGACGATGGAGATCGACCAGTTGGCCCTTACCGAGCTGGGTATTGGACCCATGCCGGAGGCGTTCTTCCGACGCCTGTCGGAGCTGTTCCTGGTGACCAGCAACTGGCACATCTTTCCTGACGTGATTCCCGGGCTCGACGGACTCTGTGATCGAGGCCTCGTCATCGGCGCGGTCAGCAACTGGGTCTGGCAGCTGCCCGAGCTGTTGCACTCCCTCAACCTGGTGCGCCATTTCGACTTCATCGCGGCAAGTGCACGGATCGGCTTCGAAAAGCCGAATCCCGAGATCTTCCAGTGGGCGCTGCGCGAGGCGCGATGCACCCCGGACGAGGTGATCCACGTCGGCGACCATGTCGATGCCGACGTCCAGGGGGCGCTGGCCGTGGGGATCAGCCCGGTGTTGATCGACCGTCATGACCGATTCACTGCCGTCGATGTGCCACCCGGGTCCCGCCTGATCCGGTCGTTTGCCGAACTGCTCCCCATCGTTGACGAGCGGGCGACGGTGGCCTCCCATGCCTGATCGGGCCTGGCGCTGTTTCATCGGTGTCCCGATCGGCGACGACCTGCGCAGCGAGCTGCGCACCACGGTCGAGACACTGCGGGCAACACTGCCGATCGCCCACGACGCGCTGCGCTGGACCGAGCCAGAGGGCTGGCACGTGAGCCTCGCCTTCCTGGGACCCACACAGGTCGATGCGATTCCGCGCCTCGCCGAGCTGCTCACTGCGGTGGCGGCCAACCACCCGCCGTTTGCCGTGCCAACCGGAGGGCTCGGGGCGTTCCCGTCCCGCAAGGAGGTTCGAGTGCTCTGGTACGGCATGGCCGATCGATCGCGCCGCCTCGCCGAGCTGGCCGTGGCGGTGCGGCTGGCGGCGAGCGTCGATCTATCGGCGCCATTTCGCGCGCATCTGACGCTTGCCCGCGCGAGTGGTGACCGCGCCATGCCGCTGCCCGACGCGCTGTGGCGCGCAGCGTTGCCGAACGGCCACCTGGCGGTTGAGCGCCTCGTCCTGTACCGCAGCCACCTGAGCGCGAGTGCGCCACGATACGAAGCGCTTGGCGAGTTCCCGCTTCAGCCGCGTGTGACGGCCGGAGGCTCACGGTGACGCAGCCGACGCCTCAGCGGCGACCGCTTCACGTCGCGGTGATCGGCGACGGCGATCCCCGGGGCCCCGAGGCGCACCGCACGCTCGAATGGGCCGAGGAGGTCGGCCAGTTGCTCGCCCGCGGGGGCGCCGTGGTCATCACCGGCGGGCTCGGCGGCGTTATGCGCGCGGCGTCCCGCGGAGCCCAGGCCGGTGGCGGCTCGACGATCGGGATCCTGCCCGGCGCCGACCCGGCCGATGCCAACGAGTTCGTCTCGATTCCGATCGCCACCGGACTCGGCGTCGTTCGCAACCTCGTGGTGGTCACCGCCGCCGACGCGGTGGTCGCGGTCGGAGGACGCCACGGCACGCTGTCGGAGATCGGGCTGGCGCTGCGGATGGGGCGCCACGTGGTGGCGCTCAGCTCATGGCGCGTCGAGTCGGAGCAGCGGCTGGGTGGGCCGCGCATCCACCGTGCCCGCGATCCGCGGGAAGCGGCAGCCATGGCGCTGCGACTCGCCGAGGCGGGGCCGGACTTGGAGACGGCCGGCTAGCGCCGAACCTGGCTGCAGCGCGTCAGTGGACAAGTCCCTGCTGGTTCAGCTTGTACAGCTTGGTCGGGTCGTATGGCATGCACAGGTCCCCTGTCCCACCGAGCTTCCATTGCCACGAGATGATCTGAACAGCCGCGACCTGCGTACTCGATGACCCGCAATTCGTGTCGACATTGCCATGGATATCGACGGTCGCCTTCGGCGCGTAAATGGTCCCGGAGATCTCGAGGATCGCTCCGCCCTGAAGGTCAACCAGGCCGTTGATACCCCTGCTCCCGTCCTCGTCGAACCAGATGAGCATCCCACCATAGGGGCAGCCGCCGACCGTCGTTACCGGCGGGCAGGGAAGGTTCCCAACCAGCCCAGCGAGTTTGAGCGAGCCGCCCGCAGTCAGGTCCAGGTCCCCTTGGCATTGCGTCGCCGTGCCGCTCGGACAGTTGTAGTTCGGGTTGTCCGTATTGAATATCAGGACGGGGGCAGGACCACTGCCCGTTGCGATGACGGAGTCAAGCGATCCCGTTGCGCCGATCTTCACCCCTCCGCCCGCGATGATGTAGATGCCGGGGTGGAGCACGACTCGCAACTTGGTTCCGATATTCCAGCCGCCGAAGTACACCCCTGGATAGAGGTGCACGCACGCGTAGCCGCCGGGCAGGCCTGGGCACATCGTTGCCTCCTGGGCGGGCGGCACGTAAGCCCACTGTCGACCGGATCCGCTACCACTGCAGCCCGCGGAGAACTGTCCGGTCGGCTTCAGCGGCAAGCCACCGATGCCGCAACTGGCACCGTCCAGCGCCGGATTGAATGAGGGCGGGAGGAGACCCCCGAGCGGATCCCCGATCTGCGACGCAGCCTCGTCAAGCGTTCCATGAGGCTCGTCTGCGTTCGACTGACAGCTGCCGTTGACATTGACCTTAGGGGCGGTGAGATCGGCAGTACCGGCAATCTTCAACGCGCCGGTGCCGTTGGTATAGTCGTCGTCGCTGGTGCTCGTACCGCATGACGAATTCACCTGCACGTACCCTCCTGGGCCGGTGTAGCCAGGCGTAGGAAAGATAGTGATCGTGCCGTTTCCGTGGACCTCAGCACTCACACAGCTGACGGGGTCCAGGGCGACCAGGGAGTGGGTGTTGGTTTCGCCTCGCTGGCGCGCAGCGACAGCGTCCGACGTCACGGTAACGAAGGCCTGGCCGATCACCTTTCCGAAGAACGTCTCCTGCTCGCGGCTGATGACGACCTGCACGAAGCCTGCGTGCCCCTGGTACTGGCCAGCGCGTCCGTCGGGCGGATAATGCACCTCGAGCGTCGCACCCTCCGGGTCATTCGTCGCGACACAGCCGGCCGAGCCGAGCGAGTCCTCGCTCGCCGCTGGGAAGAAGTCGTTCTGTCGCGCGTAGTAGCAGGCGGCAGCCTCGGCCGCGTTCATGTCGATGGTCTGGTCGTCGTTGATGAACCGAGCTGCGGCCAGCGACCCGGGGTCAACGGCGTTCTGCTCCTTGGCGGCGCAGGACCACCGAGAAGCCGATGTCGACGACGAGCGCCGCGATCAACATCAACACAACGATCGCCGCGGCTGTGACGATGAGAACCTGTCCGCGAGAGTGTCGCGCCGTCATGTCAAGGCCTCCGCTCATTGCTGGTATTGCAGGGTTTCGGTTACCACGGCGCGCAGGGTCACCGTCTGGGGAATCAAGAGAAAGCCGGCCAGCGGCGGTCTTCAGTTGTAGCAGGCGAACACGGTGACCTCGTTTGCGGTGCCCGCGTACGAGGCCGACATGTTGCTGGCCATGTCGTTGGCGGAAGAGGTGAGCGGCATCGGCTCCGTGCAGGGGATGTTGACGACCGTACCGGACGCCGCCTCGATCCCTGTGCGCGGATCGATATCGACTGGCGATCCGGCCAAGGTCGCCCGGATGGTGCATGCGCGAAACGGATTCGGGGTGCCGGAGACGACATCAGCAGGGAGCGCGTCGTGATCTGCGAAATTGCCGTCACCATCGGTGGTCCAGTACCCCGACCAGCAGGCCGTGAACTGCACGTCGGCACCGTTTAGCCCGAAGATGAAGTCCCGGGCATGGCCGGTCATGCTCGGCCACCGTGCCGATGGGGCGTCGCACCGGTAGTAGGACTGCGGTGGTGGGTCGGGATCGAGATTCGAGACGGTCGGGCACTGTGCGGTTGCGCTGTGAATGGCGGCGAACCGAGCCGCTTCACGGGCAGCGTTTGTCAGCTGTTGCTGGTAGAAGACGCCCATCCCCAGGACGATGATTCCGGTGAGGGTCACCAGGAAGAGGGGCAGGACCAGGGCGAATTCGACGATCGCCTGTCCCGGCCTGTCTTGGCTGGCTCGCTGCCTCAGCATGTCGACACGTCCCCGGGCGGGCAGTCGATCACGAAGTGCCGAGTGCGCTGGATCCAAACATCGCCCAGATTTTCATGCCGAAGTTCGGGCCGAACGAAAGGTGAAGGTTGAAGAGCGTCGTAAATCGGTAACAGAGGCGCACTTCGACCGAATGGCTGGCGGCGAGACCCCCGGAGGCGTTCGTCCAGGTGTCACCCATCTGGGCACATTCCGGTGGTGCGACGGCCAGCATCCCGGGGATGGCGTCCCCACATGATGGATCGCGATCGTCATGGACGCAGACCCGGATCACGGGCATGCCCGGGCAGGTGCGCGTCGCCTCGTCGAAGGTCGCGTTGGGCAGCAGGCGGCTCTCGGAGCAGGCGACCTTGGCGACCAGCTCATGGAGCGCCCCATAGTAGGTGAGGTCGTAGGCGGCATCGCCGAGCGGGTCCGGCCTGTTCCGCAGCCGTTCGATCGCGCCTGTCTCGGCCGCGTTGCGGGCGGCTGCCTCCACCGTGATACCTGCAGCGAAGACGCGACCGAAGTCGGCCACCCCCAGGAGCAGGATCAGCAGCAGCGGCAGGATGAGCGCGAACTCGACCATTGACTGCCCACGCCGTGGTTCGGCGCGAACATCGGCAGACCGATCATCGCGCGCGCCGCGCGATGATCGGTCTGACAATCTGCGTCCCTGGTTCGGATCGGTACCGTAGTACCAGTGGGTCCGCACCGCCACATCCCGCCCAATGCGGAACGGGGTGAATTCGGAGCGTCGCCCGTGTGTCGGAGGTGCGGTCGAGAGCGGTTGTGCGTAGTTCGGTGTGGCCGACCACGGTACTCCGGACACCTTGCAGGCAACCTTGCGGCCGGAAATCTGCGGTGCGTATGCGCACCCCCGTAGACTCCGCACCATGCTGGAACAGGTCCTGGTGATTCCTCGAAAGCTCGTCCCGGGCGGCTGTGATTTCACCGGCATCCGGTCGGCCGACGAGGCAGCGCTGGCCGAACTGAGCGCTGTGGTGCGCGAGCACGGCACGTTCATGGACCGACCGCTTGCCGAGGCGAGCCCTGCCTTCAAGCAGCTGATCCCGTATGTCGTCGTGCGTGACGGGCCGCGGACCTTCCTGATGGAGCGCACCGCCGCCGGAGGAGATCCGCGACTGCATCGGAAGGCGAGCATCGGCGTGGGCGGACACATCAACCCGGTCGACGACGGCGACGACCCGCTGGACGCCGGCCTGCGCCGCGAATGGGCGGAGGAGCTCGATGCCGCGTGGGATCCGGCGTTCCGCCTTGTCGGCCTGCTCAACGACGACTCGAACCCGGTCGGATCGGTCCACCTTGGCGTGGTCTTCATCGTCGAGGCCGATGGGCGGCCGATCACCGTCCGGGAGC
Organism: uncultured Chloroflexia bacterium; assembly: GCA_963695195.1. Lineage (GTDB taxonomy): Bacteria > Chloroflexota > Limnocylindria > QHBO01 > QHBO01 > CF-167. The sequence continues at coordinate 71,530 of CAVOGE010000004.1, read as the reverse complement.
ACGACAAGTTGACCGCCCGAATGGCCGATGCGGACGAGCTGCGAGCAGCGCGGGATCGGATGGAGACCTGGTCCCGCCTGGTGGTCGATCAGCTGGGCTGACCTATACTCGATCGCATGCTGAAGGTGCGTCGAGCCCTCGCGTTGGCCGCCATCATGCTGGGTGTCACGGCCATGGCAGCCCAGGCGGTGGAACCGGGCGTCCTTCGGATCCGGCTGACCGGCGTCATCGACCAGGTGAACGCCGCGTACATCGAAGAGGCGCTGTCCACCGCCGCGAGCGGTGGCTACCGGGCCGCCCTCATCGTGATCGACACGCCCGGCGGGGAGCTGTCGAGCATGGACCGGATCGTCAAGGCGATCCTCGCCAGCGAGGTGCCGGTCATCACCTACGTCGCTCCGGAGGGTGCGCAGGCCGCCAGCGCCGGGACATTCGTGACGATGGCGGGAGATGTCGCCGCGATGGCTCCATCGACCAGCATCGGTGCCGCGTCAGTGGTGGGGAGCTCGGGCGAGGACCTGCCCGAGACCCTGGCGGCGAAGGTGACCAACTCCGCGGTCGCCAAGCTGACCGAGCTGGCACGCGATCATGGCCGGAACGAGGAATGGGCGGAACGCGCGGTGCGAGAGGCCGCAAGCGCGTCGGCCAGCGAGGCGGTGGGCATGGTGCCGCCGATCGTCGACCTGCTCGCGGTCGATACCGACGCCCTGTTCGTCGCCATCGACAGCGGCGCCCGCGCCGACGGGCGTCCCTACACCTTCGACGGCGAGCCGCTTCCGCAGCTTGCCGGCCTGGAGGTCACCGACGCCGGAATGAACGCGGGACAGCAGTTCCTGCACCTGCTGTCGGACCCGAACATCGCCTTCATCCTGTTCACGATCGGCTTCTACGGGATCCTTTCGGAGCTCTTCCACCCGAACCTGATCAGCGGCTCGCTCGGCGCGATCGCCATCGTGCTGGCCTTCATCGGCTCCAATAGCCTGCCGCTCAATATCGGCGGCCTGCTGCTGATCCTGATGGGGATCGGGCTCTTCGTCCTCGAACTGAACTTCACCAGCTATGGCTTCCTCGCCGCAGGCGGTGTCGTCTGCTTCCTGCTGGGCGCGTTCGCCCTCTACACGCGCGTCGATGGCACCGATTCGATCCAGGTGGAGGTCAGCCCCATCCTCATCGGCATGACGCTGGTGCTGTCGGTCTTCTACGTCTTCGTACTGGTGCGCGCCGTCCTGCAGATGCGTGCAAACCGCTCTACGGGCCTGCCGATCGGGGGGCTGGTGGGCGCGAGCGGCACCGCGCAAACCCTCATCGCGCCGACCGGCATCGCCTATGCTGGCGGCGAGGCGTGGTCGGCCCGCAGCCGGGTGGGGGAGATTGGTGCGGGTGACAGCCTGCGAGTGGTGGGCGTGGATGGGCTCGAGCTCATCGTGGAGCCCGAGACCGCGGGGCAGGGCGCCGGCGCCTCTGACGAGGAGACCGATGGCGATACGTGATGTCGTGGCGACACCCGGCCCCACGTTGAAGGACGCGAGCGGCATTGCGGTGGTCGACGCCGCGCACAGTCCGCTCACCACCTGGTTCCTCGACGGCGTTCTGGCGGCGCTCGAGACACGCGGCCACCCGGTCCAGCGGGACGTTCGGCGTGACGCCGCCATCAACCCCGACGTTCGCGTTGTGCTGCACGCCGTGCATGCCGACCGGCCGACGAGCTTCCGCCGACGCTCCAAGGAGATCTTCGTGGTCGGCGTGGCTGAACTGCCGGACCACCCCGACGACATGCTGGCGGCGGGCTATGCGCTCCTCGTCCGTTCGCTCTCGAACGTCTTCATCCCGATCGCACGGGACGGACGAGGCCCGGAGGCCTACTTCATCACCATGGAGCAGGGCTTCCATCGCCTGGAGTGGGACGGTGACGACGCGGCCTTCTTCGAGGGCGTCGTGCAGCGGTTGCTGCCGATGGCCGAATCGCGCCTGGTGATCGATAACGAGTTCATTCCGGATCTGCCGCGCGACCTGTGGGACGGTGACGAGCAGACGGCTGCCATCCATCGCGCCGGTCTGCGCCTGGCGGAGCTCGATCTGCTGCCCGCACCGTGGCCGATCGAGGACCTGCTCGGTCCTGACGAGCTTCGCCACGTACAGCGCCTCTTCGGGATCGGGGGACTCTCGTACGGCAACGCGAGCGCACGTCACGACCGCGACACCTTCTGGATGAGCGCCAGTGGGGTCGACAAGAGTCACCTGCGCGAGATCGGCCGTGAGATCCTGCTGGTCACCGGCTACGACGAGGCGCGCGGTGTCATCCGACTCTCGGTCCCGCCGGACATCAAGCCGCGACGCGTCTCGGTGGACGCCATCGAGCACCTGACCATCTACCGCGAGCACCCAGAGGTGGGCGCCATCCTCCATGTCCACGGCTGGGTCGCGGGGATCACGTCGACCGAGGCGGTCTACCCCTGCGGCACGGAGGAGCTGGCCCTCGAGGTGGCCGGCCTCGTGCGAGATGCGCCGGACCCGGGTCGCGCGGTGATCGGCATGAAGAACCACGGGGTCACCATCACCGGCCCCACCCTCGACGAGATCCTGCAGCGGGTCGGGCCGCACATCGTGCGTCGCGTCCCGATGAGCTGACCACCGCCCCGATGCGCGGCCTCGGGCTGCGAGTGGGTTCGTCGGCCCTGAACTACCGGGCGCTGCGAGCCTTCGGGACGCGGGTGCCGCGCTGGACGGGCAGGCTGCCATGGCTCGGGATGTCTGACTACTCGCTGGGAGAGCTTCCCGGTACCGAATGGGTCCGGCTGCGCCCGCTCCTATCGGGGATCTGCGGATCCGACCTGTCCCTGCTGACCGGCAGGTCGACCGCGGTCCTGGCCCCCTTCAACTCGTTCCCTGCGATCCTGGGCCACGAGGTGGTGGCGATCGTTGAGGAAGCCGGCGCCGGCGCCGGCGTGCAGGTCGGGGAGCGCGTCGCCCTCGATCCGATCATCTCGTGCGTCATGCGCGGGCTCGACCCTTGTGTCGGGTGCGGCGCGGGGACCCCCGCCCTGTGCCGACACGCGGCGGAGGGAGCGCTTGCGCCGGGGATGCTGATCGGCTTCTGCCGCGATCTGCCGGGGGCGTGGTCCGAGGGGATGCTCGCCCACGCCAGTCAGCTTCATCGGGTACCCGATCAACTCAGCGACGAGGTCGCCGTCCTGGTCGAACCCCTCGCCTGCGGCATGCATGCCGTCCTGGCACAGCCACCCGCCGAAGGCGAACGGGCGCTGGTGGTGGGTGGCGGCGCGATCGGGCTGGGCACACTGGCGGCGATTCGGATGATCGCGCCCGATACCGAGACGACCATGGTCGTACGGCACCCGCTCCAGGCGGAAATCGCAAAGGGTCTCGGCGCCCATCACGTCGTGACGGACCGAGGCGGGTCCGGCGTCATCCGGGCCGCCGTCGAGTTTGCGGGGGCGCGGGAGCACCCGACCCTCGTCGGGGAGCCGACCCTGACCGGCGGCTTCGAGGTGGTGTACGAATGCGCCGGCAACGCGGCGAGCCTCGAGGCCGCGATCCGCGTGACCGTTCCTCGCGGTCGACTGGCAATGATCGGCTCGGTGGGAGAGGTGAGCGGACTTGACCTCACGCTGGCATGGGCTCGTGAGCTGCGAATCACCGGCAACTACGTGTACGGGCGCGAGCCATCGGTCCCGGGGCAGCCGCACACCATCGATCACCTCATGGCGCTCCTTGCCGCGGGCGGTGCTCCGGTGGTCGAGCAGTTGGTCACGCACCACTTCGGCCTGGGCGACTGGCGGGCTGCCCTGCGCACCGCGATGGGGCGGGGAAAGCACGCGGCGATCAAGGTCGTCTTCGACCACCGCGGCGCGTGATGTCCTATCCTGATTACGGACGGTCGATGCAGCCGATGCCGTTCGGCAGCCAGGACCGTGCCAGAAGGGAATGACACATGCCTGAGGACCCGCTCGGCCTGATTCTGCTTCTCGCCGGCCTCGCCTTCCTGCTGGTGGTGATCACCAGCACGGTGCACATCGTTCGCGAATACGAGCGGCTGGTGGTCTTCTTCCTGGGACGCCTGCAGGGTGCGCGGGGACCGGGGCTGGTGCTGCTCATCCCCTTCATTCAGACCGCCGTCAAGGTCGACCTGCGCGAGCGCTTCCTGGAGGTGCCGCAGCAGACGTGCATCACCAAGGACAACGCGCCGATCAGCATCGACTTCCTCGTCTACTCGAAGGTCTTCCAGCCCGATGTCACGGTGACCGCGGTGGTGGACTTCACCGGCGCTTCGCAGGCGCTGGCCGCAACCACCCTGCGTGCGGTTATCGGCGATATCCCGCTCGACGACGTGCTTGCCAAGCGCGAAGAGATCAATAACGTCCTTCGCTCCAAGCTCGACGAGGTGACGCATCGCTGGGGCGTCAAGATCACCAGCGTCGAGATCCGCGAGATCGTGCCGCCCCGCGACATCCAGGATGCGATGAACCGCCAGATGAGCGCCGAGCGCAACAGGCGAGCCAACATCACCGAGTCCGAAGGGACGCGGCAGTCGACCATCAACGTCGCCGAGGGCGACAAGCAGAGCGCGATCCTGCGTGCCGAGGGCGAGCGACAGGCCCAGGTGCTGCGCGCCGAGGGCTTCAGCAACGCGCTGAAGACCATCTTTGAGGCGGCCAAGGGGGTCGATCAGAAGACCATGGCGCTCCAGTACCTCGAGGCGCTGAAGGCGCTTGCTGCCGGCAGCTCCACGAAGTGGATCGTGCCGATGGAGCTCGCCGAACTCACCCGACCGATTGCCGGCGCGATGCGGGCCGCTCGGGAGGCAAGCGACGGCTGATCCGTCGAAGCGCCGCGGCCTGGCGGCATGGCTGGGGAGGATCGCGGCAGCCGGGGCGCTCGGCTATCTCGGCTTCGTGACGGTCGAGGGGTCACGGCGCATCGTGCGCCCCGGTCGGCGGCCCTTCGAGCCGGCCGAGGGAGCGCCGGCCACCCCCGGTGCGCTGGGGCTGGAATACGAGGACGTTCGGTTCACCACCGATGACGGCGTCACCCTTTCCGGCTGGCTGATCGGTGCAGGACGTGAGACGCGCGCGGCGGTCGTCCTGATGCACGGCTTCAGCTGGCACCGGCTGCCCTGGCTGGCAGCCTTCGTGCCGTGGCTCCAACGCCAATATCACGTCCTGCAGTTCGACTTTCGGGGGCACGGCGACTCCGACGCCGCGCCGATCACGCTGGGTACCGCGGAGCAGCGCGACGCCGCCGCCGCGGTTCACTTCCTGCAGACCCGCGGCCTTGGCCCGATTGCGCTGATGGGGATCAGCATGGGCGGCTCGGTTGCGATCATGGCTGCGCCGGATCTGCCGGTGGCAGCCGTCGTCGCCGACGCGGCGTACGGCGAGCTGCACGACCCGATCGGCAACCGGATGCGCGACCTCGGCTTCCCAATGCCGCGGCTCGGCGCGCGCCTGGCCGTCGTGGCGGCCAGTCTGCGGGCACGGGTGCGGCTGCGGTCGCCGGTGCACCGCGTGGCTCAGATCTCGCCGCGCGGTCTGCTGCTCATCTCGCCTGACCAGGACCAGCTGGTGAGCCCGCGCCAGTCCGAGCGTCTGTATGCGGCGGCGGGAGAGCCAAAGGAGCTATACACCGTTCACGGTGCGGGACATGCCGATGCCCACGCCGTCGGCGGCGCGGAGTACGAGCGACGGGTGCTTGCCTTTTTGACGCGTTACCTCGATGGGGTCGCGCACGTATAATCGCGCCGACCTCCCGTTCTACCAGTGGAGCCTCGCATGCCCGGCACCAAGGTCCTGATCGTCGACGACGATCTCAACATCCAGCGCGTCCTCGTGTTCGCCCTCAAGCAGGAGGGCTACGACGTGGTCGTCGCCTCGGATGGGGCGGCGGGTGTCGAGATGGCCCGCGACGCGGAACCGGACCTGATCCTGATGGACGTCGCCATGCCGAAGCTGGACGGCTACGCCGCGACACAGCAGATTCGAGCGGCAGAGCAGGGGCGCCGGGTGCCGATCATCATGCTCACTGCCGAAGCGGACGTGGGGCAGCGGGTCAAGGGCCTTCGCGCGGGCGCCGACGACGACATCGTCAAGCCGTTCCATCCACTCGAGCTGATGGCCCGCATCAAGGCGCTGCTCGCTCGGGGAGGCACGGCCACCGGAAGTGCCGACGAGGCGCCGACGCTCGGCCGCCTCGGCCTCTTCTATCCGGCCAAGGGCGGCGTGGGCAATACCACCATCGCGATCAACACTGCCATCGCCCTGAGTCGCGAGCTCAAGCGCAAGACTGCGCTGATCGACGCGAACCTGCAGTTCGGCGACCTGCGCGTCTTCCTCGACCTTGGCCTCGACACTGCGTCGATCGTCAACGCGGTCAGCGAAGCTGATCTCGACGCGGACCTGTTGCGCAAGCTGATGGTCCGGCACCGATCCGGAGTGGATCTCCTCCTGGCGCCCCCGTCGCCCGAGTCGGCGGACATCGTGGTCGAGCGACAGCGCCTGGCGCCGGCGGTGATGACGCACATCCTCGCGCTGGCGCGCCGCATCTACGACTTCACCCTGGTGGACATGTCGCAGGCGATCGACGACTTCAATCTGCAGCTGTTCGACGAATCGGACGTCATTTTCGTGGTGATGACCGCCGACCTGTCGTGCCTGAAGAACGTACGGCTCGTGCTCGAGACGATGGACAGCCTGGGCTATGAGAAGAGCAAGGTTCAACTGGTCCTGAACCGGTCGAACGCGTACACCGGCATCAACGTCAGCAACGCGGAATCGGCGCTCGGTCGAAAGATCGACTACCAGATCATCAACGAGTATCGGGCCGCCATCAGCGCCCTGAATTCCGGCGAGCCCTTCATGTCGAGCCGTCCGGAAGCGCCGCTCGGCAAGAGCGTGCTGGCATTTGCCGCCGCTCTCGAGAAGGACGCCATCGAGGCCGCGTCAGCCGTCGCCTGATCGATAAGGGCGACCTAAGGTCCCGATAAGCCCCGGCGAATACGGTCTGCGTGCCGGTCGCCACCGGAATCTGGGAGGCGAGCAGGTGCGCGGCCGGCACTGTTCATCGGTCCATGCCACCACAGGGGCGCCTCCACGGGGAGGTGCTGCCCGTGTTGGCCGAGACGCTCAGCGCGTCGATCCTCGGCGTCGACGGCGTGCCTGTTCGGGTCGAGGTGGATGTCGCGTTCGGATTGCCCGCGCTGACCATCGTGGGGCTGGCCGGAAGCCAGGTCCAGGAGGCCCGGGAGCGCGTTCGCAGCGCGTTGCGCAACAGTGGCTTCGAGGTACCGGCGCGCAGAATCACCGTCAATCTCGCCCCGGCCGATCTCCCCAAGGATGGCACCGGGTACGACCTGGCGATCGCGATCGGCATCCTCGCTGCCTCCGGACAGTTACCGCGCCACGACCATCTGCCGGCGGTCGCGCTGGTCGGTGAACTGGCCCTTGACGGCGCGCTGCGTCCCATCGCGGGCACGATGGCGCTGGCCGCAGCGGTCCGCGACGCGGGGGTACCCGAGATGATCGTGCCCGAGGGATCGGTCGGCGAGGCAGCTACTGCCGGGGTGTGCGCGTACGGCGCCGCGACGCTGGGACAGGCCGTTCGGCACCTGGCCGGCATCGAGACGATGCAGCCGGGTGACGCAGTGCTGCCGGTCTCCCTCCCGTACGCAGTCGCAGGGCCGGATCTCGCGGAGGTGGCCGGCCAGCCGGTCGCGCGGCGAGCCCTCGAGATCTGCGTGGCGGGGCACCACAACCTGGCCCTCTGCGGCCCGCCGGGAATCGGCAAGACCCTTCTCCTGCGCTGCGCTGCGGGCCTGCTGCCCTCGTTGGAGGACGAGGAGGCGGTCGCCGTCAGCCGGATCTACTCGGTCGCCGGGCTCTTAGATCGCAGAAGCCCCCTCGTCCGTGCCCGCCCATTTCGGTCACCGCACCATACGATCTCGACGCAGGCGCTGGTCGGTGGCGGGCCCCGCGTGCGGCCGGGAGAGGCGTCGCTCAGCCATCGAGGCGTACTCCTGCTGGATGAGACGCTGCAGTTCCGCGCTGATGCGCTCGAGGCGCTGCGCGAGCCGCTCGAGTCGGGCAGCGTCACCATCGCGCGGGTCGAGGGAGCGCTCAGCCTGCCTGCTCGCTTCACCCTGCTGGCGGCGTTCAATCCCTGCCCGTGTGGCTGGCGCGGATCGCTGGGGCGTGCGTGCTCCTGCGAGGACGCGTACGCGCGCAGATATGCCGCACGCCTGTCCGGTCCGTTGCGAGACCGGATCGACCTGTGGGTGACGATGGCGGAGCCCGAACGCCAGACGGCGGCCAACTTCAAGAGTCCGCAACTCCCGGAGTCGAGCAGCCTGGTCGCTCCCCGGGTGGCTGCTGCCTGGCGGCGGCAGCTGGACCGTCAGGGTCGAGCAAACGCGGAGCTGCCCGCCCCGTACTTCGACGAGGCGCACGGCTTTTCGGCTCCATTCCTCGAGCTTCTGGCGCGCCGCGGTCGCCGATTCGGACTCTCACCGCGGCGGCTGCATCGCTCCGCGCGGGTCGCCCGCACGGTCGCGGACCTCGAGGGCGAGGCGAGCGTGAGCGCGCTCCACCTCGACGAGGCCCTGCGCTATCGCCCGGTCGCTCTTCCATGATTGGCGTTGGATCGACCGGACCGCTCGTCGGCATGGGGCCCGACGTGACGCCGGCACTGAATCCGGACAGAACGAGCCGCAGCGTGTCGCCGGGAGAGAAGCGCGGTTGGCAGGCGCTGGAGCTGGGGCAGCTCGATCCGGCGGCCGAGCGACCGTTCTGGGTCGCACTGGCACAGGTGCCCGGCGTCGGGCCGGTCGGCTTTGCCCGCGTCCTGCATCGGTTCGGCAGCGCGCGCGCCGCATGGGCTGCCGGCCCGGAGCTCTTGACCGAACTGCCGCGCGTAGCCGATGACGCCCGGGCCGGTTTGCTTCATCTTCGCCGCGAAGGTCCTTCCGCGATCCTCGCGCGAATCGAACGCGCCACCCGACTTGCCGGCGGCAGCGTGCTGACGGCGCTCGAGGGGACGTACCCACGCGCCCTCGCGGAGCTCGATCCGCGTCCTCCGGTCCTGCACGTGGTCGGCGACGGGGACGCCTTCGATGCGCCGGGCGTGGCGATCGTCGGGACGCGCCGGGCGACCGGCTACGGCAGGGCGTGTGCGGCGGATCTGGCCGACGAACTGGCCCGTGCCGGCGTGACGGTCATCAGCGGCCTGGCACTGGGGATCGACGGCGAGGCGCACGCTGCCGCGGTCGCGGCCGGCGGCAGGAGCATCGGCGTGCTGCCCTCTCCGTTGGATCGGATCTACCCGCCGCGTCATCGCGAGCTCGCCCGCCGCATGCTGGCCGGTGGAGGGGCGCTCGTCTCCGAGCTCGCGGTGGGCCAATCGACCGGCCGGCCGGATTTCGCGCGACGAAATCGCATCATCGCGGGCCTGGCGCGAGCCGTCGTGGTGGTCGAAGCGCCGGATCAGTCCGGGGCGCTCCTGACGGCCGCCGCCGCGGTGGACTACGGCCGCGATCTCCATGCGGTGCCCGGCCCCATCGATGCGGTTGCCTCGGCCGGCTGCAATCGGTTGATCGCCGACCATCTTGCCTCGCTGGTCACCTCCTCGGCGGCGCTGCTGCACGCCCTCGGGGCTCGGGCCGGTGAGCGACCGGTGAGTGTTGCCACACTCTCCGAAGCAGAGGGTCTGGTGCTCGGCGGACTCCTGCGGCGATCCGCATCGATCGAGGAGCTGATCGATCGAACGGGTCTGCGCACGGGCGTCCTTGCCAGCGCGCTGACCCTGCTGGAGGCCCGCGGACTGGTCGACAACTACGGCGGCGCGACCTTTCATCCGACCCTGGCGGCGCGACGCATCGGGGCCGTGCCGAACTGCGCGCGGTGAATCACCGGTATACTCGGATCGCCATTCGGGCAGCCGTGCGCTGTCTGCGACACACGGTCCGCCCATGACAGAGGTCCTGGTCTATTGCTTTCCATCCGCAGCATTCGCGCGACATCGCGTGCCCCACTGGCGTCAGTCGCGCGTCAGGTGCGTCGCCACCGAGCAATCGCCCGCACGTCGGTCGCAGCCCTTGCCCTGGCTGTCGCCATCGCGGTTTCGGCAGGCGGCAACGCCACCGCCGGCCTTGCGGCAGTCCTCGCTCCACCGGTCTCCATTCTCCCGGACGCCGTTGGTCGGGGGATCGACACGCTCGACACGGTGGAGCTCGTCTTCAGCCAGCCGATGGACGTCGCGTCGGTCGCGGCAGCTCTCAGCATCGATCCCGCCCATGACGTGCGCCTGAGCGGGTCCCCCGACGGCCGCACGATCCTCGTCCGGCCTGCGCTTCGCTGGCTCACCGATCGCCGCTACCTGCTCACCGTCGACGCCGAGGCACTCCGCGCCGACGGACTGGCGCTCGGCAGGGAGCAGCGCTTCAGCTTTACGACCGAGACGGCCCCACGCATCACCGACTTCGAGATCCGGATGGTGGCCGCAGGACGCGGCGTCGAGGAATTTCCCCCTGATGAGACCGATATCGCCAGCGCTGGACTGCGCGCAGATACGGCCACGGATGCCAGCGCCTCGACCTCGGTGGTGATCGCCTTCAGCGTGGAGATGAACCGCGACGAGGTGGAGCGCGGCTTCACGATCACCCCGGCAGTGTCGGGCGCCTTTGCCTGGCGCGGCTCGACGATGACCTTCTCTCCCGCCGAGCGCCTGGCCTCGGATGCCCGCTATGCGGTGACCGTCACCGGCGCGCATGACACGTCGGGGAACCCGCTCGCTGGCGACCAGTCATTCTCGTTCACCACCCGAGCCGGAGCACAGGTCGTCAAGGTCTCGCCTGGCATGGGAGCGACCGGAGTGTCCGCCACTGAGGTGACGCTCTGGTTCAGCCAGCCGGTCCACGCGGCTTCGGTCCTCGCAGCGCTTTCCGTGCGCGACGCGACCGCCGGATCGGCCGTCGGCGGCAGCGTCGAGTGGAACGCGGCGACCACCCAGCTACGCTTCGTCCCGACCCGCGCCCTGGCAGCCGGTCATCGGTTCGAGACCGCGCTGCTGCCCGGTGCCGTGGACCTCGACGGGAACACGATCGAGATGACGTGGTCCTTCACCACCAAGGGAGCGGCCGCCCGGCCCCGCGTCGCGCTGCCGCCGACCCCCGCGTCCTCGACCCTGATCGGCTACGCCATGAACCAGGTGAATGCGGCACGTGCCGCGTATGGCCTCGGACCCCTGGTCCTCGACGCGGGGCTCACGGCCACGGCCACCGCGCACTCGCAGGAGATGGTCCAGTACGGCTACTTCAGCCATAACAGCCTGAATGGAACGAGCTTTCAGCAGCGCCTGCGCAATGCGGGACTCGGCTTCGGGTGGTCCGGCGAGAACATCTGCTCGTCGGGTCGGAGCGGGAGCGCCGCACTCGACTCGTGCCACGCCACCTTCATGTCCGAACCGTATCCCGGCTACGCGAACCATATCGGCAACATCCTGTCGACCCACTTCACCCGGGTCGGCATCGGGATCGTGGAGAGCGGCTCGCGCACCGTCATCACCTGGGACTTCACCGACTGAACGCGCCTCCCGGGGTGCCCGCGGACGGGTGCTACACTCCCTGACCGATGCCCCCCAAGAAGCGCGCCAGCGCACGTTCCCACGGCGACCTGGTGATCGTCGAGTCGCCAGCCAAGGCCAAGACGATCGAGCGATACCTGGGCCCCGGCTACACCGTCACCGCATCCTACGGTCACGTTCGTGACCTTCCGCAACGCTCCCTGGGGGTCGACCTCGAGAACGATTTCGCTCCTCGTTACGAGCCACTGAAGGAGCGGCGCAAGGAGCTCGAGAAGCTCGCCGAACAGGCCCGACGGGCCGACCTCGTGTGGCTGGCCACCGACCTCGACCGCGAGGGCGAGTCGATCGCGTGGCACATCGCCGAATACGCCGAGCTCGACGCCGAACGGACTCGTCGGGTCACGTTCAGTGAGATCACCAGGGCGGCCATTACGGCCGCCTTCGAGCACCCACGCGCAATCAACCGTGACCTTGTGGACGCGCAGCAGGCTCGACGGATCATCGATCGGCTGGTCGGGTACAAGCTCAGCCCATTGGTGAGCAGCAAGATCCGACGCGGCCTGTCGGCGGGGCGCGTGCAAAGTGTGGCAGTCCGCCTGGTCGTGGAGCGCGAGCGCGAGATCGAGCGCTTCGTGGCCGAGGAGTACTGGTCGCTCGCCGCCGATCTGTCGCGCCGCGACGCTGCCGGACGGTTCTCGGCCGAGCTCACCAGGATCGATGGCAAGAAGGCGCGCGTCGTATCTGGGGACGAGGCGAGGGAACACGAGACGGCGCTGCGGAACGCCGAATTCCGGGTTGCGACGGTCAAACGAGAGGAGGTGAAGCGCTCCGCTCCGCCACCCTTCACGACCAGCACGCTCCAACAGGAAGCCTCGCGCAAGCTGGGCTTCGGTGCGCGTCGCACCATGAGCGCGGCGCAGCGGCTGTACGAGGGGATCGCCCTGCCCGAGGGCCAGGTCGGTCTGATCACCTACATGCGCACCGACTCGCTGTCGATCGGCGCCGGCGCAGTGGCTGACGCACGCGAGGTCATCGGCGCGCGCTTCGGCGCCGACTTCGTTCCAACCCGCCCGAATGCCTATCGGGCACGCACCCGGGGCGCGCAGGAGGCGCACGAGGCGATCCGGCCGTCGAGCTTCCAGCGCACCCCGGAGTCGCTCGAGGGGCACCTGAAGGGCGACGAGCTGCGCCTGTATGAATTGATCTGGCGCCGCGCCATCGCCAGCCAGATGGCACCCGCGCGCTTCGCCCAGGTTGGCGTGGACGTCATCGCGGATCGCTACACCCTTCACGCTGGGGCCCGGAAGCGCGTCTTCGACGGCTACCAGGCGGTCTATGTCGAGGGCCGCGACGACGAAGAGGATGAGCGACTGACGGTGCTCCCGAGCCTGGTGGAAGGCGAGCCGCTCGACCTGGTCGAGCTCACCTCGGAACAGCACTTCACTCAACCGCCGCCGCGTTTCACCGAGGCGACGCTGATCAAGGCGCTCGAGGAGCACGGCATCGGACGTCCGTCGACCTATGCCCCGACGATCGAGACGATCCGGGCGCGCGGCTACGTCACGATCAAGGAGCGCCGCCTCTTCCCCGAGGAGTCCGCCCTGCGCGTCACCGACCTGCTGGTCGAGCACTTTCCCGAGGTGGTCGACGTCGACTTCACGGCCCGCATGGAGGAGGAGCTCGACAACGTGGCGAGTGGGACCCAGGAGTGGGTGCCGATGGTGCGACGATTCTGGGAGCCGTTCGCCGAGAAGATCGCCGCCGGCCGCGAGGGGATCCCGAAGCAGGTGGAGGTGACCGACATCCCCTGCCCGCTGAGCGGCCACATGATGATCAAGCGCTTCGGCCGCAACGGATGGTTCCTCGGGTGCAGCAATTACCCCGAGTGCAAGCACACGATGCCGCTGCCGGGCGAAGAGGGGGAGGAGACGCCGGTGCTGCCCGGGGTGGGCGAGACCTGCCCGGAGTGCAACCAGGGAGAGCTCGTCGCGAAACACGGCCGCTTCGGCGCGTTCGTCGGCTGCAACCGGTATCCCGACTGCAAGTACATCAAGAAGGACCGTCCGGCGGCAGAACGCTTTGGCGTCTGCCCGAAGTGCTCGACCGGGACCGTGGTGACCAAGCGTGGCCGAGCCGGCCGCAGGCCGTTCTGGGGTTGTGACCGCTACCCGGATTGCGACTACGCGGTCTGGACGCGCCCCGCGGCCGCGGCGGGGGATGGGCAGGTGGCAGTCGGCGACGCGCGTGACTGATCCGCTGGAGCGATTCCTGGCGCACCTGACCAGTCGCAATGCGTCGCTCGGCACGATTCGCGAGTACCGGCGACACGCCGGCGAGTTTCTCGAATTCCTCGCCCATCGCTCGGTCTCCTGGGAGTCGCCCGACCGGGCAACCGTGCGCGCCTACCTGAGTTCGCTGGCCGATGCCGACCTGTCGGCCTCCTCGATCGGCGGCCGGCTGGCAGCGATCCGCTCGATGTACCGCCACGCCGCCCGACAGGGCTGGATCAGCACCAACCCGGTGGCCGGCGTGCGGTCCCCGAAGCGACCTGGCCGTTTGCCGCGCGTCCTCTCGGTCGAAGATGCGGCGCATCTCGTCGAGGCTCCGCGGGGACTCGCAGCCCGCCCGGCCTCCGGACCGATGGGCGAGCGAGCGGCCGCCACCGCGCGGCGTGACGCCGCCATCCTGGAGCTGCTGTACGCGACCGGCATGCGCATCAGTGAACTCGCGTCGCTGACGCTTGATCGCGTCGACCTGGCGCAGCGTCGGCTGCGCGTGATCGGGAAGGGCGCCAAGGAGCGTGAACTGCTGTTCGGTGACCCGGCGGCGCTCGTCCTGCGGGGATACCTCGCCGAGGGTCGGCCGGTCCTGGCGGCGCGGGCCGCGGCCGGGACGCACGCCGCGACCGGGCAGCTCTTCCTCAACAGTTCGGGCGGTCCGCTCACCGACCGTGGCGCACGGATGGTGGTCGATCGCTGGGTGACGGCATCGCAGGTGCCGGCCAACACGTCGCCGCACACGCTGCGCCACTCGTTCGCGACGCACCTGCTCGAGGGCGGAGCAGACCTGCGCACCGTGCAGGAGCTGCTCGGTCACGCCCGGCTCGCCACCACCCAGACCTACACCCACCTGTCGGACGCGTCACTTCGATCCGCCTACCGATCCGCCCACCCTCGCTCGGGTCGAGCCGCGTCGGGACGGCCACCGCGGTGAGCGGCAGCACCGGCCCGTCCGTCGGGCGCGTGCTGGCCACCGCCAGCCTGATCCTCACCATTGCGGCGCTGGGGAGCCGGCTGCTCGGCTGGGTCCGCCTGCTGGTGATCGGCTCGCAATTCGGCGCCAGCCGCGAGCTCGACGCCTACTTTGCCGCCTTCCGCATCCCCGATGCGATCTTCCAGCTGGTGGTCGCCGGTGCGCTCAGTGCGGCGCTGATCCCGGTCTTCAGCAGCTATCGCGCGCGTGGCGAGGAGACCGAGGCGTGGCGGTTGGCGAGCAGCGTGATCAACCTGGTCGTGATCGCGCTCTCGGGGTTCAGCCTGCTGATGGCCATCCTGGCGCCGATCGTGGTGCCCATCGTGGCGCCCGGATTCGATGCGCCGACCACCGAACTGACCGTTCGCATGACCAGGGTGATGCTGCTCAGCCCCGTCTTCATCGGGATGGGAGCGGTCGTCAGCGGGATCCTCAACAGCCACGAGCGCTTCACCGTTCCGTCGCTGGCACCGCTCGTGTACAACGCGGCCATCATCATTGCGGCGGTGGTGCTGGCCCCATTGATGGGCGTGGAGGGGCTGGCGGTCGGTGTCGTCATCGGCTCCCTGGCACACCTGGTGATCCAGCTACCGGAGCTCGGCCGCGTTGGGCAGCGCTACGACCTCACCATCGGCCTGTCGCACCCCGGCGTTCGGCAGGTGGTGCGCCTGATGGGGCCGCGGATGCTCGGCCTGGCCGCGGCGCAGATCAACTTCATCGCCAGCACGATCCTCGCCAGCGGCCTGCCTGCGGGGAGCGTAACGGCCTACAACTACGCCTTCCAGCTGATGCAGGTGCCGGTCGGGGTGATCGGGGTCAGCGTGGCGGTGGCCCTCTTCCCGCGCCTCTCCCGCGACGCTGCGCTGGGCCGGGTGAGTGAGGTCCGTGCCCAGGTGGCGCAGGCGGTTCGCGTCCTGCTCTTCATCGCCGCCCCGCTGACCGCACTGATCATCGTGCTGCGCGGTCCCTTCACCTCGGTCTTCTTCCAGTACGGCCTGTTCAGCGCCGAATCGACCGAGCGGACCGCCCAGGCGCTCCTCTTCTTCACGGTTGGCCTGAGCTTCCACACCGTTCAGCACGTGCTGGCGCGCGCCTTCTACGCGCTGCAGGACACGCGGACGCCGGTCGGCTGGGCGATCGTGGCGGTGACCGTGAACGTCCCGCTCATGATCTGGCTCTCGGGACCGATGGGGGTCGAGGGGCTGGCCCTGGCGATGTCGATCACCGCCGGCGTCGAGGTGCTCGGGCTCCTCTGGGCGCTCCACGGCCGGCTCGACGGGCTGGAGGTCCCCCAGGTGGTCGGTTCGGTTGCTCGATCGGCCGCCGCCGCCGCCGTCGCCGCGCTCCTCGTGTTCGGGGGGCTGCAGGTGGTGGACCTGTGGGCGGCTGGCCTGCGCGACAACGCGATCGGTCGCCTGCTCGTGTTGCTGGTGCTGGGCGGGGCCGGCGTCTTCACCTACCTTGCCGCCGCGACCGCGCTGCGCTCCCACGAGCTCGGGGAGATGCGCCGTCTCATGCGTGGCCGCTTCGGTCGAGGTCGGGAGGCGAAGGCATGAGCGAAGCGACGCGCGGGATGGGTCTGGGTGCGCTGGCCGACCGGATCGGTCCCGAGCGCGTGGTCGGTCTGCCGGTGGGCGAGGTCCGGGGCCTGGCCTACGACTCGCGGCGCGTCACGCCCGGCTCGCTCTTCTTCGCGGTGCCCGGCGTCCACACCGATGGGCATGAATTCGTGGACGCGGCCATCGAGGCCGGGGCGCTCGGCGTCGTCGTTGAGGCTGAGCGGCCAACGCTCAGCGTGCCACAGCTGGTGGTCGCCAACAGCCGTCACGCCCTCGCCGATGCCGCCGACCTGTGGTTCGGCGAGCCTGCACGGGCCCTGGAGACGATCGGCGTGACCGGCACGAACGGCAAGACGACCGTCGCCTGGCTCGTCACCCAACTGCTGATCGCCGCCGGACGACGTCCCGGTCTGCTCGGCACCGTCTGGCAGCGCATCGGTGACGAGACGACCGACAACCTGAGCCGCGCCACCACGCCCGAGGCGCTCGAGCTGCAGGGGCTGCTGGCCGCCATGGTCACGGCCGGCAACGACACCGCGGTGATCGAGTCGAGCAGCCACGGTCTGGCGCAGGGACGAACGCGCAACTGCCGCTACCGCTCCGGGATCGTCACCAACCTGACCCACGAGCACCTGGAGTTCCACGGCACGTTTGAGGCGTATCGCGCGGCCAAGGCGTTGCTCGTCGAGGAGGCTGTGCTGGCGATTCTCAACCGCGACGACCCGTCGTACGACTTCTTCCGCGAACGAGCCCGTGATCGGGTCGTCAGCTTCGGCGTACATGCGGAGGCCGATGTTCGCGGCACGCTTGTCGCCGAGCGCCCCAGCGGCTCAACCGTATCGGTGCGCACCGCCGGCGGGAGTGGTCAGCTCGAGATCCCGCTGGTCGGCGCGTTCAACGTCGAAAACGCGCTGGCGGCGTTCGCCTGGGCGATCGGGTGGGGGATCGACCCCGATCTGGCCGCCGCCTCGCTGGCGTCTGTCCGTAGCGTGGCCGGTCGCATGGAGCCGATCGACGAGGGGCAGCCGTTCGGCGTGGTGGTCGATTACGCCCACTCGCCCGATGCGCTGGAGAAGGTCCTGCGCGTGCTGCGTCCGCTCACGTCGGGGCGCCTGGCGGTGGTACTCGGCTCGGCCGGTGAGCGGGACACGACCAAGCGGGGGGTGATGGGCAGGATCGCGACGGAGCTCGCCGATCGGGTCTACGTGACCGATGAGGACCCGCGCGGTGAGGACCCCGACGCCCTGAACGCGCAGATCGCCGCCGGCGCCCACGCCGCCGGTGCGCGGGACGGAGAGGACCTGTGGGTGATCAACGACCGCCGCAGCGCCATCGCCGCGGCCGTGGCGGCGGCAGGCCAGGGAGACACCCTGCTCCTCGCCGGCAAGGGCCACGAGCACTCGATCGTGTACGCCGACGGTCCGGTCCCGTGGGACGAGGCCGAGGTCGCGCGCCAGGAGCTTCGCGCCGCCGGCTACGAGCGAACGAACCGGTGAGCACCGTGTTTCGGGACGCGGACGAGACCGATGGTGCCGCGTGGCAGGCACTCCTCGAGCGGCTCCCCGGCGGCGATCTCCTGCACGACTGGGAGTGGGCCGCGGTGGCCGCCTTCGACGGCACGCCTCGGCGCAGCTTCGTTCTGGAGGAGGCAGGAGCCCTCGTCGGCATCTGCGCGGCGCAGGTGCGACGCACCAGCCTCGGCCGCAGCTTCTGGTACGTCCCCCGGGGACCCGTGCTCGACTACGACGACTCGCACGCGGGGGAGCGACTCGGCGTCATGCTCGAGGGCCTGCGCGCCGCGGCACGCCAGGATCGGGCCATCGCGGTCCGCCTTGAGCCGCGGGTCGAGGCCGGGTCGGCTGCCGCGGCGCTCTTCCGGGCGCCCGGGCTGCGCAAGGTGGCGGCCACGCTCCAGACTCCCGACACCCGCCTCGTGCGGCTCCTCCCCGATGACGAGGCGCTGCTGGCCACCTTCGACAAGGACACGCGCTACGCCATCCGACGATCAGCCCGCGAAGACGTCACCACGCGGCTCGTGGACGACCCGGAGGACGCCGCGTCGCTCACTGCCCTCCACACCCTCGTCACCGATACGCTGCGCCGCGCGAACTACCACCTCCCCGAGTTCGAGCGCTATCGCCTGATCTGGCGCGGCCTGGCGTCGGTGGGTCGCGCCCGCATCGTCCAGGCCTGGCACGCCGGTCTGCTCGGGTCAGCGGCGCTCCTGGTGGTCGAGGGGGATCGGTCCTTCTACCTGTACGCCGGGTCCGTTCGCGAGGCGCCCGGCGAGACCAAACGATTCCCGGCGTACGCGGTCCAGTGGCAGATGATGCGCACCGCCCGCGAGATGGGAGCACGCACCCACGACCTGTGGGGCGTGGCGCCCGAATCGGCCGGGCCGGAGCACGCCTGGTATGGCTACAGCCTGTTCAAGAAGGGCTTCGGCGGCCAGTTCGTGCCGTGGGCGGGCTCGTGGGACCTCGTGATCGACCCGTTCACGTACCGGCTGCGTGATCTTGCGGGCTCCCTTCGCAGCAGAATCAGCCGGAGGACCTCATCGGCTTGACCGTACTCTCATAGTCGACTATAACGATCCGCTATGAGAAGCGTGACGGCCATGGCACTCCGCGCGCGCCTCGGCGAGATCCTGGATGCGGCATCTGCTGGCGAGCGGATCGTCATCGAACGCGATCACAAGCCGATGGCGCTGCTGGTCCCGTACGAGGACGC
Organism: uncultured Chloroflexia bacterium; assembly: GCA_963695195.1. GTDB lineage: Bacteria > Chloroflexota > Limnocylindria > QHBO01 > QHBO01 > CF-167. The sequence goes on along the minus strand of CAVOGE010000004.1, from coordinate 52,403 downwards.
GGCACGCCTTGAGCCTGACGAGCAGCAACGCATCGCCCGCAGCCTCGAGGCGCTGGACCGGCTGGTGGCTCGCGGCAAATGGCTTCGACGCGAGGGCCTCATACCGACCGACGCACCCGACGCGGTGACAGCCATCCGTCAAGACCGGGACCGCGATGACCCGTAGCGCGCCGGGTGCGCTCGTGGTGGACGCATCTGCGGCGCTGGCGATCAGCCTTCAGGAACCAACATCCGAACGCGCCGAAGCTATTCTCCGCGCGCGCAGCGTCGCGGGCGGCGCCGTGCTGGTCCCATCGATCTTCTGGCTCGAGGTGGTCAACGTCCTTGTCAGGCGCCACCACCAACCGCCAGGGCTGGTCCTCGAAGCGATCGTCGACCTTGAGAACCTGGGCCTGGAATCGGTGCAGCTCGATCGTCCCCAGTTGCTCCTCACAATCGATGTTGTAGCTCGATACGGCCTATCGGCCTACGACGCTGCGTACCTGGCCCTCGCCGAATCGGCCGATGCACAGCTGCTGACTGCCGACGGGCGCCTGGCCGCCGCTGCGGGAGCCCGAGCGATCCCGCTGGACGGAGGCGCCGTCCACGAGGAGGCGCCCCCGTACACCGCTTCCTGGGCTGCCTCGCCCGGCGCGGCGGCCTACCTCCGGGAGCTCCGCGCGCGGATCGTCAGCCAAGCCAACGGGTAGGCTTCTCCTGATGCCTCCCGTCGTCCGCCGAGCCACCGATGCCGACCGTCCGGCCTGGGGTGCCTTCGTCGGCTCGCGTCCTGAGGCCGATCTTCTCCAGTCGTGGGCCTGGGGCGAGTGCACGGCGCTCGCCGGTGAGCCGCCCGCGCGCATCGTGCTCGACGACGAGGGCACGATCCGCGCTGTCGCGCAGGCCCTGATGCGCCCCGCCGGGTTCGGCCGACAGGTTGCCTATGTCGCCCACGGCCCGGTCTGGGAACGCACCGCTCCAAACGCTGACCAGCTGCTCACCTGGATGCTCCACGGACTGCGCCTGCTGGCAAGCGAAGAGCACGCCCTCGTCGTCAAGCTCGACCCACGCACCGATCCCGGCGACCCGACCGACTTCGCCGCCCTGGCCGATGCTCACGACCTGCGACGCGCCCCCGATCTCCAGGCCCCGACGACTCGGATCATCGACCTGCTCGACGGCGGCGCCAACCTCGAGGCCTCGTGGCATGCCGACGCCCGCCGCCTCTCGCGCCGCGCCGAGCGCGAAGGGACGCAGGTGACCATCGCGCGGTACCCCGATCCTGCCGAGATCGGCATCCTTCACGACCTGCTGACCCGCACCGCGGAGCACGGCGGCGGCTTCCGAGTCCGCTCGCCGGAATTCCTCACCCTGCTGGCGGAGGGGTTTGCCTCGTCGGGCGGCTGGTACCTGGGCATCGCTCGTGTGGAGGGCGTGCCGATCTGTGCCATGGCCTTCCCGCGCCTCGCCGGCCGCGCCTACTACCTCTACGGCGCTCTCCTGCGCGACGAGCGCTACAAGCACCACTATGGCGCCCACGCGGTCATGGCCGCGATGCTGCGCACCCTCGCCGCCGATGGTTGTAGGACTGTCGACATGTGGGGTGTCGTCGAACCGGACGACAACAAAGCCGATCCCGCCTGGAAGGGCTTCTCCGACTTCAAGCGCACCTTCGGTGGCACGGCGCTGCGCCACCCCGGCCTCTTCGACCTCGTGACCGATCCGTTCTGGTATTGGCTGCGCGACGTGCACGCGAAGCTGTTCAATCGCGCAACAGACGCCTAGCGCCCAGCGTCCGGCGCCCAGTGCAAGGGGGCTGTTGATCGACGGGGCCGGATTGCCGGGATTCGCGGTCGGGGCGCTGGCATTCATCCACATCACACCGCGAGCCTACCCTCTGGTGGCAGCACGCTCGCGCGAGTCCACGCGTGCCTCACCTCACGACCGGAATTCGGCCACAGGCCCTAAGACTTGGCTCCACCTCTTGGTGGTTTCGCGCTCATCTGGTAACGTGGCCCCGTGTGAGCGAGCCATTCGCACCAAGAGAGGGAGGATCCGAGAATGAGCAATGCACGCCCCTCTCAACGGCGCAGGCTTCCCCTCGTCGTCGCCGCCGTATTGCTATCCGCGACGTCGAACGTGTCCGCCGGGACCGTGGACACGGCTGACGACTCAACCGCGATGGCCGCGCGCGAGGCGGATTCGGTCAAGCTGCAAGCCCGTGCGGAATCGAAGGGCGCCCTCGGCGTCTATCTAGACGAAGATGCGGGCGAATTGGTCGTGGTCGTGCCGTCGTCTGGTGAGAACACATTTGTCTCTGCAGACTCGTCAGACCTGAGCATTGCGGTCCGAATAGAAACGCGACCCATTGACCGCGCAACGATTGAAGGGGTTAGCGACGCAACGATCCGCAGCCTCATCCGGGTCCGGCAAATCAAACGGTACGGCGATTGCACATCCGGGTTCACCCCGACGTCGGGTACCGTCCTTCTTCAGTCCGATGCGCCCAGGAGCGCTTTCGCAACCGATCGAAAAGGCATTCCCCGGCGAAGATCTCCTTCCGGCCGGCGCTCTTCGACATGACGAGCCAGAGTAACGATCCCTGCAGCCTCATTCGGGTGGGGCAAACCTGGTACGGTCATCGGCGGCTGCACATCCGATCGTTTCACGCTCGACTTCAATCTACCCGGGTCGCAAATCTATATGGTGACGGCTGGGCACTGCAACCAAATCAACGGAGCCACGACCAACATGGGCACGGTGTGGCTCGATCCTCAGGTTTTCCCTACTGGGATTTCGAGCTCATTTACGGACACAGTTACCAAGGATATATCTACGACTCGGCCACAACCAAGCGGCCTGTGACCAACGCGTGGAATCCGGCGATCGGCAGCTCTTACTGCACCACCGGCAGAACCGGTGGGGTCGATTGCGGCTGGATTGTCCAGCGTCTCGACCAAACCATGTGCTACGCCGACTATCCGGGGTGCGCCCACAACCTGGCTGGATTCAACACCCCCAGCGGCGCGGTCATTCAGAGCGGTGACTCCGGAGGACCGCTCTGGTACAAGTACAGTTCACCCGCCCGAGCCGGTATCCGTGGCGTCCTCAGTGGCAGGGTCTGGGACATTTGGACCTTCAAATGGATGAGCTACGCCACGCAGTATCAAACTATCGCCAACTTCTATGCAGCACACGCCGTCACCGTCCCGTAGTGGCCGGAGACACCATCTGTGCAGCCGGTGACGCGCCCCAATGTCCGCGGACCTGCTTCAGCCACCCGGATGGGTCTGCTCGTCATTGCCCTGGGCGGCCTGGTGGCTGCTGCGGTGTGGCTGGGTCCTCCACGACCAGCGGCGCTGCCTCCTGGGGCAACACCGCTGGTCCTGCTCACGCAGTCATGGCGACCTTGGCCACCTAGTGGATTCGGCTGCGCCAACTTCCTAGTGTTCCCGATTCGCGTCGAGCGAGACGGGAATGCGCTGCTGTTCACGAGAGTGGACAACGGGGAGCGACAGTCGATCGTGTGGCCGGCCGGATACTCGGCGCGTCTTCTGAGCGGTCGCGCGGAACTGGTTGCCCCTGATGGCGATGTAGTTGCCAGGGAGCGCGATGTGATCAACGACCTCGGTGGCACCGAGGGTGATAACGGGGAGATCGTTCTCTGCCGCTTCGACTTTGCTTCTAAGCCTGTAGTTGACCACGCGCCGTGAAATTGCTCCACTTCAGCGCCAAGATTCTCTTAGCCCTAGGACCCGTCGAGCCGGAGTTCCTCGTTCTTCCGAGAGTCGCGAAGGCCGCATCCGGCAACCCCGGGCTTGCTCTGCACGCACTCGAGAAGGTGGCGCCGTCATCCTATGACGAGTGGACCTTCCGCTCCGGATAAGCCTCCGGCCACCACGTCTGGCGTCATTCACACACACCCGCACACGCGAGTGTTCCGTGGCTGGACGTAGGGGTGGGCCTGCGAGCTGACGCGTGAAGCGGCAACAACCTCTACGCGGTGGGACGCTCGGCCAGGAGTGCTGAGGAGAAGCAAAGAAGAGGCGTGAGGCGGCCGGTCCGCTGCGAGTTGCGGTAGCCGAGCGAGGACCGGCCGGCTCACGCCACATCTCCATCGGTCCATCCTGAGCCACCGACCGTGCGTGCTACGATCCACCGACCATGGACCTGGCACGCCTGCGGGCCGCCCCGGCCGCCGTGGCGAAGCGCATCCGGAATGCCGAGCCAGCGGCCAGCACGCCCACCATCGAAGACGTCGTCGCCGAAGCGCGACGCCACCGGCCGAGCATCAACGTCGGCCTGATCGAGCGCGCCCACCAGGTGGCCGCCACCGCGCACGAGGGCCAGGTGCGCGCGTCCGGCGAGCCGTACATCACCCACCCGGTGGCCGTCGCCTACGAGCTGGCCACGCTCCAGATGGACGCCGAGAGCCTTGCTGCGGCCCTCCTCCATGACGTGCCGGAGGATACCGATCTCAGCATCGCCGACCTCGAGAAGCGCTTCGGGCGCGAGGTGGGGCGGCTGGTCGACGGGGTCACCAAGCTCTCCAAGTTCGGCAGCGCGCGGAGCATGGAGGAACAGCAGGCGGAGAACATCCGGAAGATGTTCATGGCCATGGCCGAGGACGTGCGGGTGGTCATCATCAAGCTCGCTGACCGGCTCCACAACATGCGCACCCTGGGCTTCCTGCCGGTCGATAAGCAGGCGCGGATCGCGGCCCAGACGATGGAGATCTACGCCCCACTGGCGCACCGGCTGGGCATCTGGCAGTGGAAATGGGAGCTCGAAGACCTCTCCTTCAAGTACACCGACCCGGAGCAGTACCGGGTCCTGGTGGAGATGCTCGCCGACCGCCGCAAGGAGCGCGAGTCGTTCATCAACAAGAGCATCGGCATCCTGAGCAAGGAGCTGGCCAAGGTGGGGATCAAGGCCGAGATCAGCGGCCGCCCCAAGCACCTGTACAGCATCCACAAGAAGATGGAGCGCAAGGGGGCCGAGTTCAGCGAGATCTACGACCTGCACGCCGTGCGCCTGATCGTCGAGGAGCTCAAGGACACCTATGCGGCACTCGGTGTCGTGCACTCGCTGTGGCGACCGATCCCCGGGCAGTTCGACGACTACATCGCCATGCCCAAGGCGAACCTGTACCAGAGCCTGCACACCGCGGTCATCGGTATCGATGCCAAGCCGCTGGAGGTGCAGATCCGCACGCGCCAGATGCACGAGGTCGCCGAGGCGGGGATTGCCGCCCACTGGCGCTACAAGGAGGGCAGTCGCGGCGACCGCCGCTACGACGAGAAGCTCGCCTGGGTGCGCCAGCTGATCGAATGGCAGCGTGAGGTGGTCGACGCGACCGAGTTCGTGGAGGGCCTCAAGCTCGACATCTTCCAGGACCAGGTCTTCGTCTTTACCCCCAAGGGCGACGTCAAGGACCTGCCGAGCGGCGCAACGCCACTCGACTTCGCCTACCGGATCCACACCGATGTCGGCCATCGGACAATCGGCTCCAAGGTCAACAACAGGCTGGTGCCGCTCGACTACCGGCTGCGCAACGGCGACATCGTGGAGATCATCACCACCAAGGCAGCGCACGGGCCCTCGCGAGACTGGCTGAGCATCGTGCGCACCAACCAGGCTCGCGAGAAGATCCGTGCCTGGTTCAAGCACCAGCAGCGCGATGAGAACGTCGCGCAGGGCAAGGAGCTGCTCGACCGTGAGCTGCGCCGCCTGGCCCACGAGACGCTGTCGAGCGTCAACGCGGATCGGCTGGCTGCCATCGCCACCCAGGCCCACTACAAGGAGCTCGACGACTTCTACGCCGCCATCGGCTACGGCGCCGTCTCGCCGGCAAGCGTGGTCGGCAAGCTGGAGATCCACGACGATGCCGCGCTGGCCCTCCCCGAAGTGGCCCCGCCGGCAATCTCCGTGCCCTCGTCCACCGGCATCCGCGTCAAGGGGGTGGGCGACCTGCTGGTTCGGTTCGCGAACTGCTGTTCTCCGATCCCGGGCGACCCGATCACCGGCTACGTCACGCGCGGCAAGGGAGTGACGGTGCATCGCGCCACCTGTCCGTCGGTCCTCTCCGAGCGCGACATCGAGCGGTTGATCGACGTCGACTGGCAGGCAGCCGACCTGCAGACCTACCCGATCACGGTGCGCATCGCCGCGCTCGACCGGCCGGGGCTACTGAGCGAGATCACCAACGTGGTGGCCGAGGACAAGGTGAATATCGTGGCCGCCTCGATCGGGACGCACCCGGATGGCACCGCCGCCATCACCGCCACGCTCAAGGTGACGTCGTTGCAGCAGCTTTCCAAGGTGCTGTCTCGCATCGAGCGGGTGCGCGACGTGACCAGCGTCACCCGCGAGGCGCGCTAGCGGTCGTTCGGTCGACGCATTCGACGGAGCTGGCGCGCTGTCAGGACCATTCGTGCAGCACCATTGCACGACTGCACGATTGCATGAACGCCTCTGACACGACGCGTCCACCACACCCGTTCCATCGGTCGGCGGCTGGGTACACTCCGTGCATGGCCCGCCCGATCGCCGCTCCTCGTGGAACCCGCGACCTCCTTCCCGAGGATGGCCCGGCCTGGAATCGCGCCGAGGCGATCGCCCGCGACCTCTCCCATCGCTACGCGTTCGACCGGATCGAGACGCCCCTCTTCGAGCGGGCCGAGCTCTTCGCCCGCGGCCTGGGCGAGGCGAGCGATGCGGTGGAGAAGGAGATGTTCCGGGTCAGCGGCGCGACCGGCAGCGAGGAGGAGCGCGCCGAGTGGGCGCTGCGCCCCGAACCGACCGCCGGGATCATCCGCGCCTTCGTGGAGCACGGCATGCACGTGCGCCCCGGCCCGCTGCGCCTGTGGATGCTCGGTTCCATGTTCCGCTACGACCGCCCGCAGGCGGGGCGATTTCGCCAATTCACCCAGTGGGACGTCGAAGTGATCGGCGATCCGGGACCGATGGTGGACGCGGAGGTGATCGAGCTCGGCCATCGGTACTTTGCCGACCTTGGCCTGACCGATGTGGTGGCCTACATCAATTCCATCGGTGACGCCACCTGCCGCCCGGGCTACCGGGCCGCCCTGGTCGAGTACCTCGCTGCCCACCAGGACCAACTGACCGACGACTCTCGGCGCCGCCTGCGCACCAACCCGCTGCGGGTGCTTGACGACAAGGACCTCGACGCAGCGGTGGCAGCCGGTGCGCCGCGATCCGTCGACCACCTCTGCGACGCCTGTCGTGCCCACTTCGACGCGGTGCGGGGCCTGCTGGATGGGCTGGGCGTGCCGTACGAGCTGGACCACCGCCTGGTGCGTGGGCTCGACTACTACACCCGCACCACCTTCGAGTTTTTCATCGCCGGCCGGCGCGGGCAGCAGCAGGCGCTCGGTGGGGGCGGCCGCTACGACGGCCTGGCCGAGCTGTTGGGTGGACGCCCCACGCCGGGGATCGGCTTCGGGATCGGGATCGACCGGTCGGTGATGGCAGCTGCGGAGCAGGGCGTGGAGGCTGCGGTCGAGGATCCACTGGTTGCGGTCGTGTCCGCTGAGGCCGACACGCTGGGGTCGCGACTGGTCGCCGCGGCCACCCTTCGCTCGGCTGGACTACGGGTCCGCGTCGACGGCAGCACTCGCAAGCTCGGCAGGCAGCTGGAGAGCGCCGCGAAGGTCGGTGCGCGGTGGGCCGTGATCGTGGGGGAGGACCCGCGTGCCGTGATCCTGCGTGACCTCGACGGACACACCCAACGCGAGCTTCCGCTCAGCGAGGTCGCCGCCGCCATCGGTTGAGGCTACCGTCGGCTACCATCACCCGACCATGGCCCAGTCGTTCCGCACCCACACCAGCGGTGAACTCCGTGCCTCCCACGTCGGGGAGCGCGTGACGCTGGCAGGCTGGGTGCATCGGCGTCGTGACCACGGCCAGCTCACCTTTTTCGACATCCGCGACCGGTACGGGATCACCCAGGTGGTCACCAGCGCGGAAGAGGCGCCGGATGCCCACGCGGCCGCTGAGCCGGTGCGCAACGAGTGGGTGGTGCAGGCCGAGGGGATCGTGCGTCATCGGCCTCCGGGTACGACCAATGCCGAGCTGGCGACCGGCGAGATCGAGGTGGCGGTCGATCGGTTCGTGGTCCTCAACGCCAGCAAGGTGCCGCCGTTCTACGTCAACGAGGAGCAGGCCGGGCTGGACGAGTCGATCAGGCTGGAGTACCGATACATGGACCTGCGCCGCCCGACGATGCAGCAGCGGATCCTCCTCCGCGCGCGGCTGACCGCGGCGATTCGACGGGCCATGGAGGTGGCGGATTTCGTGGACATCGAGACGCCCACCCTGATCCGCAGCACGCCCGAAGGCGCGCGGGACTTCGTCGTTCCCTCGCGCCTGCAGCCGGGGCTCTTCTATGCGCTGCCGCAGAGCCCGCAGGTTCTCAAGCAGCTCCTGATGGTCTCCGGCTACGACCGCTACTTCCAGCTGGCCCGCTGCTACCGCGACGAGGACCTGCGCGGAGATCGCCAACTCGAGTTCACGCAGCTCGACCTGGAGATGAGCTTCGTCGACGAGGCGGATGTGATGGACACGGTAGAGGCCGCCGTGCTGGCGGTGACGCACGAGGTCGTTCCCGATCGACCGATCCTGCACGAGCCGTTCCCGCGGATCACCTATGCCGATGCGATGGCCCGCTTTGGCTCGGACAAGCCCGATATCCGCTTCGGGATGGAACTGGTCGACCTGACCGATGCAGTCCGCGCGGTCGACTTCCGCGTCTTCGCCGATGTCATCGCCGCCGGTGGGGCGGTCCGTGGTGTTGTGGCGCCCGGCAGCGCTGACTGGTCCCGGAAGCAGCTCGACGAGTTGACCGAGATGGCCCGTCGCCACGGCGCCGGCGGCCTGGTCCACCTTTCCGTGCAGCCAGACGGATCCTTCCACGGTCCTGTCGCCAAGTTCCTCGACGAGGCGGCGCAGGCGCGGGTGCGGGAAGCGTCGGGTGCTGCCGCGGGCGACCTGTTGCTGATCGTCGCCGACGCGAACGCACGGCTGGGCATGGAGGTGCTCGGCCGTCTCCGCCTGGAGCTGGGGACGCGACTCGGCCTGCGCACACCGGGCGTGCTCGCGTACGTCTGGGTGCACCGCTTCCCGATGTTCACCTGGGACGAAGAGGGCAAGCGCTGGGACGCCACCCACAACCCGTTCAGCGCGCCGGTCTGGGATCAGGCCGACCGGATGGAGGCCGATCCCGGCGGGATCGACGCGCAGCAATACGACCTGGCGCTCAACGGCTGGGAGCTGGGCGGGGGATCGGTGCGGATCCATCGCCGCGACCTGCTCGAGCGTGCGTTTGCCCTGATGGGCCACTCGGTGGAGGGGATGCGCGACCAGTTCGGCGCCCTGCTCGACGCGCTCGAGTTCGGCGCGCCGCCGCACGGCGGGATCGCGATCGGCATCGACCGCTGGGCGGCGCTGCTCGCCGACGTGGAGAACATCCGCGAGGTGACCGCCTTCCCCAAGACGCAGGCCGGCCGCGACCTGATGATGCACGCCCCCGCTCCGCTCGCGCCGCAGCAGCTGGATGACCTGTCGCTGCGGATCGCAGACGCGGAGCCCGAGGGCGGCGCCGAGTCGTAACCCGGTCGCGACCGGACCGTCCCGGCATCTTCGCTCCGCGATCACCCCGTGGCCACAACGGCGAAGTTCGCCCGGTAGGTTGGCCGCGGCGGTCGCGCGACGACCAGACGGCCAGCCACACTGGGCAATTGCGCGCTGCTTGGCCGTTGTAGCCACTGCGTGCCGATCCGGGGAGCGTTGACGGCGGATGGCTTGGGTGGCGGCTCACGAAAGGAGGCGGGTCGTTGGACGACTCGCCTCCTTCCCGGATTCAGGGGATCGGGTCGAAGAAGGCAAGCCACGAGAAGTGGGATCGCCGGAGGGCTGAGGCGGACCGCCGAGCGTAGGACGCAACACCCAAACCCCATTCGCGTCGTACCTGTGTGACGGAGACCGGTCCAGCCCGGGTGCGCGCCTCGGCCCACACGTCGGGAGGCGCTACCCATCCCCTCGCTGTGGACGTCGTGCGGCTTGCCTATGAAGAGCATCGGGCCGAGCTGATTGCTTCCTTGTTTCGGCAACCCGCGACGGCGAGCTTGCGGCCGACGTCCTTCACGAGGCCTACGCCCGCTTGCTGAAGGCGGCCCGCAGCGGTGGCCCACCATGCGAGACGAGCTCGAGCGACAGGAGATGGACCGATGATTGCCCACGAGGCCTTCCGCCGCCTTGCCGCGACGGCCTTCGACGGGCCGCTTGAGGCCGATGACGCGATCGAGCTGCAGCGCCACCGGGCCGGCTGCGACGCCTGCCAGAAGTTCGAGGGTCGCCTGCGCGCGGATGCCGATGCGCTGACGCGTTATCGGCCTTTGGCGGTTCCTCAGGCGCTGGACCGGCGGATCGATCACCTCCCGCGATCGACACCGGCGAGGGATTGGCGCTGCTGACGCTGAAAGGGCGTGCGGAGGACTTCGTCACCCATGCGGCGGACATCGACCTCATCACGAGGCTGTGGGAACCGGTCCCTCGCTGCTGCCGCCATCGCGGCTGAGAGGCAAGCGAACCGCGCTGGCGTCCCCGGCCCTCAGTCGCTCGCCGGGAAGCTCCCTGAATCGTCGTGCGTCTCGCCGCCGGTCAGCGCTGGGTTGAACACGCACACGAGCGCAAGCTCCGAGACGACGCGCAACGTGTGCCGATCGTGCTGGTCGAGGGCGTAGACCATCCCCGGTCCGAGGGCGTGACGTGCGCCGCTGGCCAGATCGGTCAACTCCGCTTCACCGGCCATCACGTAGCAGGCCTCAAGGTGGTTCCGGTACTCCATCTCCATCTCGGCTCCGGCCGCCACGGTCGTGTTGTGCAGCGAGAAGCCCAGGCCATCGCGACGCAGCAGCAGGCGCTGACTCCGCCAGCCATCGCCGTGTACGTCGCGTTCCGTGCCGGTGACTTCTTCAAGGGACCGAACGATCATGCTGCCAACCTCTTTCCCGTGTGCGTCGTAGACTCCCGCCGTGACGTCCCGCGTGATCGCGGCGATTCGGCGCTCGGCCGTGCTCGCCGCCGCACTCTCCTTCGTTCTGCCCGGCCTCGGCCAGGGCTGGACCGGTGCCCGGCGCCGGGCGATCATCATGGCCGCGCCGATCATGCTCCTTGCCGGCATCGGTCTGCTGGTGGTCGTCACCCAGGGCTCGTACCGCATCGCCGGACTGCTGCTCCAGCCCAGTGTCCTGATCGGTCTGCTGGTGGGGAACGTGATCCTGCTGGCGTATCGGTCCGGCGCCATCGTGGACGCCTTCCGGCTGGCCCGACGCCGCTGGCCTTCGGACGGCACGGCGGCGCGCAACGGACCGGGGCTGGTCGGCCTTGGCGTGCTGCTGGGCGTCACGCTACTGATGCACTCGTGGTTCGGGCTGGTCACCTACAAGACCTACGACACGGTGGCCGCGGTCACCCACGACACCGAGGCAACCGCAACCCCGAGCCCCACTCCGGCCGGCACGGTCGATCCGTCCGCGGTCCCCACGCCCACCCGGGCACCCACTCCCGAACCGACCCCGCTGCCCGTCTGGTCCGACAACGGGCGCCTGGACCTGCTGCTCATCGGCGGCGACGCGGGTCCGGGTCGCTGGAGCCTGCGCACCGACACCATGATCCTGCTCAGCGTGGACGTTGCCACCGGTCGCTCGGCGATGTTCGGTATCCCGCGCAACCTGACCCATGTGCCGCTGCCGACTGGCCCCGACGGGGCGTTCGACTGCCGCTGCTACCCCGAACTGCTGAACTCGCTCTTCACCTACGCCAGCGCCCATCCGGAATGGTTCCCCGGCTCGGACGACAACCGGGGCTACATCGCGGTGCAGGACGCGATCGCCAAGCTCACCGGGCTGCAGATCGATGGGCAGGTGGTCGTCACGCTGCAGGGGTTCGTGCGGCTGGTCGACCAGCTCGGTGGCGTGGACATCAACGTCCCGTATTCGGTCTACGACGAGCGGTACCCGCCGCCCGATGGGGGCAGGAACGTCAAGCTCTGGATCCCTGCCGGCCAGCAGCACATGAACGGCTGGACCACGCTGGCGTACGCGCGCTCACGACACCAGGACAACGATTACAACCGGATGGATCGCCAGCAGCTGGTCCTGCGGGCGCTGCGTCGTCAGCTCGACCCGTGCGTGCTCATCCCGAGGATCTTCGAACTGCTCGATGTCGCCAAGGACTCACTCTGGACCAACGTGCCTGTCTCGCAGCTTCCCGAGCTCTTCTCCCTCGCCGCTCGCGTCGATTCGGGCGCCATAGCGCGCTACCAGTTCTGGCCGCCCGAGATTCGGGAGCACCTCGACATCGAAAGCATCAACCTGATCCGCACCATGGTCCGAACGCCGTTCCGCAACCAGCCATCGCCGACGCCCGTGCCGTCGGGGGCACCCTCCTCCGCCACGCCGGTACCGGTCTGCTGAGCGCTCGATGATCTACCTCGACCACGCTGCCACGACACCGCTGCATCCCGACGTGCTCGAGGCGATGTTGCCATTCCTGACAGAGCATTACGGCAACCCATCGAGCCTGCACGCCTCGGGGCGCCGGGCGCGGCAGGGGCTCGATGAAGCGCGGGAAAGCGTCGCTCGGATCGTTGGCGCAAGGCCGCGCGAGATCGTGTTCACCGGCGGCGGCAGTGAGTCGGACAACCTGGCGGTCAAGGGGGTCGCATGGGCGGCGAGCGCGCGCGGCCGCCACATCATCATCAGCTCCGTGGAGCACAAGGCGGTGCTCAACTCCTGCGCCATCCTGGAGCGCTCCGGGTTCGAGGTGACCTACCTGCTGGTGGACCGATTTGGCCGGGTGGATCCAGACGCTGTAGCCGCAGCGATCACCGATCGCACCACGCTGGTGTCGGTCATGTACGCCAACAACGAGGTGGGCACCATCCAGCCGATCGCCGAGATCGGCGCCATCTGCCGCGAGCGCGGGGTGCTCTTCCATACCGATGCCGTACAGGCCGCCGGCTTCCTGCCGCTCGACGTGGATGGCCTCGGCGTCGACCTGCTCTCGCTCGGCGCGCACAAGCTGTATGGCCCGAAGGGCGTTGGTGCCCTCTTCGTGCGGCAGGGGACGGCCCTGCTGCCGCAGCTGCAGGGCGGCTCCCACGAGCGGCAGCGCCGCGCCGGGACGGAGAACGTGGCGGGGATCGTCGGCTTTGCCCGCGCCCTGGACCTCGCGCAGGCGGATGCGGCAGGGCGCGATGCCGAGAATGCCCGCCTGGCCGCGCTGCGCGACCGGTTGCTGGCCGGGTGCTCGGCGCTTCCCGGAGTCGAGGTGACCGGCCACCCGGTCGAGCGGCTGCCGAACAACGCGAGCCTGCTGGTCGACGGCGTGGAGGGTGGCGACCTGGTCGCGGCGCTCGACCTCGACGGCATCGCGGCGAGCACCGGCAGTGCCTGCACGAGCGGCGCGACCGATCCGAGCCACGTCCTGCTGGCGATGGGCTTCGATGCGCAGCGCGCGCACGGGTCGCTGCGACTGACCGCGGGGCGCTCCACGACCACGGCCGAGGTGGACCGCACCGTCGAGGTGATCACGTCCGTGGTTGGGCGGATGCGGGACGCCGGGGCGCCTCACGACGCGGTGGCATCGGCCTGATGGCACGCGTGGTGGCCGCCATGAGCGGCGGGGTCGACTCGAGCGTGGCAGCGGCACTGCTCGCGCAGGCGGCCGGCACGACCGGGGAGGAGGTCATCGGCGTCTGGATGCGACTGCACGCGGACGTCGGCGAGGGCTACGAGCAGCGTCGCAGCTGCTGCACACCCGACGCCCACGATGACGCCCGGCGGGTCGCCCAGATGCTGGAGATTCCCTTCTTTGCCCTCAACCTGGAGCGCTCGTTCGAGGAGCGGGTGATTGACGCCTTCGCCGACGGCTACCTTGCTGGCGCGACGCCGAATCCGTGCCAGGCCTGCAACCAGTACATCAAGTTCGACGAGCTGCTGCGTCGCGGGCTCTCCGCGTACGGCGCCGATGCGGTGGCAACCGGACACTATGCCCGCCTCGAACACCGCAACGGCCGCTACCGACTGCTGCGGGCGGCGGATGCCGACAAGGACCAGACCTACTTCCTCTGGGTCCTCGACCAGGAGCAGCTGGCGCACACCCGCTTCCCGCTGGGCGAGCTGACCAAGCCGCAGGTACGCCGCATCGCCACCGACCTCGGACTGCCGACCGCGGACAAGCCGGAGAGCCAGGAGATCTGCTTCGTACCGGCCGGCAACTATCGGGACCTGCTGGCCGAGCGGCGCGGCTACACCGGCGACCCCGGACCGATCGTGGATGGCGACGGCACGGAGCTCGGCGTGCACACCGGGTATGCGCACTACACGGTCGGACAGCGGCACGGCCTCGGCCTGGCGCTCGGCGAGCCGGTCTTCGTTCGCGAGGTGCGCCCCGCCACGAACACGGTGGTGATCGGCCGTCGCGACGAGATCGCCGCGCGTCGCTTCAGCGTCGACGGTCGTCGCTTCGTCGCCGGCAACGCGCCGAGTGACCGCTTCAGCGCATCGGTTCGCATCCGCCATCGAGGGATCGACGTGCCCTGCGAGGTCACCCTGGTCGGCGACCAACGGTTCGAGGTCGAAACGGCAGAACCGGTATGGGCGCCGGCGCCCGGCCAGGCAGCCGTCCTGTACGACGGGGAGGAGTGCCTCGGCGGCGGCCGCATCGTCGGCGCGGCGTGACACCCTGGCTGCTCCTGGTGGCGATGGTGGCCGCCATCAACCTGTCGGCCTTCATCGCCCTGCGGGGGCGATGGGACCGCATGTTCCTGCCGCTCGCGGTTGCCGCCGTCATCGGGACCGCCGCGGGCAACGCGATCGCGCAGCGAACCGGCCTGGAGATCGTGCGGGTCGGTGACTTCCACCTGGTCGCCGCGTCGGTCATTGCACAACTGGCGATGCTCGCCACCGACCTGTTGGGTCACCTCGGGCCGTCGCGCCCGGCCGAGCCATCGGACGGGTCGCGTCGCGACCGGTAGAATCTGCCCCACGACGCCGCAGAGGACGATGGGCATGAAGGACTCGGGATTCGGCAGCTTCCTCGCCGGGATGGTTATCGGTGGACTCATCGGTGCCGCCATCGGCATGCTCCTGGCTCCCGCCTCGGGCGATGAGCTGCGCGGGCAGGTCGGCGAGTTCGTCGGCGAGAAGAAGGCGGCCTTCGACGAGGCGATCAACGAGGGTCGTGCCGCCGCCGAGAAGGCGCGCGCCGAGATGATGACCGCGTACGATGCCGCTGAAGGTGACGCCGCGCCGGAGGGCGCCTCCTGACCGGTCATCCCCGACGCAATTGAGCACGAGGAGTCGAGAGCCGGTCACCGCCGGCTCTCGCCGTGAGTGAGGGCTCAGACACCGATGCAGTCGATCAGCGCGGGTGACATCCGCGAGCGCTTCCAGCGCTTCTTCGAGGAGCGGGGGCACACGCGCGTGCCTCCGGCGCCGCTGCTTGCGCGCAACGATCCGACGCTGCTCTTCACCAACTCGGGGATGGTCCAGTTCAAGCGCGTCCTGACCGGGGAGGAGCGGCGCGATTACCGACGAGCGGTCGACGCTCAGCCCTGCCTGCGCGTGGCCGGCAAGCACAACGACTTCGAAGAGGTCGGGCGCACGCCGCGCCACCAGACGCTGTTCGAGATGCTCGGCAATTGGAGCTTCGGCGACTACTTCAAGCGCGAGGCGATCCACTGGGCGTGGGAGTTCCTGACCGAGGAGCTGCAGATCCCGCCAGAGCGGCTGGCCGCGACGGTCTACACCGATGACGACGAGGCGTACCGCATCTGGACCGAGGAGATCGGGCTGCCGCCCGAGCGGATGGCGCGGTGGGGGAATATCGCCGCCGGCGACGATCACAACTTCTGGCAGATGGCCGACACCGGCCCGTGCGGCCCCTGCAGCGAGATCCACATCGACCGCGGCGCCGAGCTGAGCGAGGGCCCGGAATGCGTCCCGGACCACTCGGAGACCTGCCCCCGCTGGCTCGAGGTGTGGAACCTGGTCTTCATGCAGTACGACAAGGCGGCCGACGGGAGCCTGACGCCCCTGCCGTTCCAGAGCGTCGATACCGGCATGGGACTGGAGCGCATCGCGTCGGCGGTCCAGGGGGTCGACAGCAACTACCAGACTGACCTGTTCACCCCGATCATCGAGCGGCTGGCAACGCACCTCGGCCACGACCCGCAGACGGTCGAGAGCGAGCGCTTCAGCTACCAGGTGGTGGCCGACCACAGCCGTGCGATGACCTTCCTGCTGGCCGAGGGGGTGCACCCGTCGAATGAGGGGGCGGGATACGTTCTCCGCCGGATCATGCGGCGGGCGGTGCGCCACCTGCGGCTGATGGGGATCCGCGAGCCGGTGCTGGCCGAGACCTGCGCGGCGGTGATCGACCTGATGGGCGACGCCTACCCGTATCTCGCCGAGCAGCGCGCCGCCGTGCTGGCCGAGGTGGATGCGGAGGAGCGAAGGTTCGCGCGCACGCTGGAGGCGGGGAGTGAGCGGCTGGAAGTCCTGGTCGAGGCCGCCGGTGCGGCCGGAGCGATCAGCGGCGACGAGGCGTTCCGCCTGCACGACACGTTCGGCTTCCCGATCGATCTCACCGTGGAGATCGCGTCCGAGAGCGGCGTCTCGGTCGACCGCGACGGGTTCGAAGCGGCGATGGCCGAGCAGCGCGAACGCTCCCGTGGCTCGCGGGCCGGCCGCTTTGCGCCGCATGCCGCACTCGAGGGGCTGGCGAGCGAGTTCATCGGCTACCCCAATGAGACCCAGACGGACGACCTGCTGGTGCTCGCCGTGGCCGACCTGGACGGGCAGCTTCAGGTCGTGCTCGACCGTACCCCGTTCTATGCGGAGGGTGGCGGTCAGATCGGCGACCGCGGAGAGCTGGTCGGACCGAGCGGGAGGCTGCTGGTTGATGATACGCAGCGTGTCGGCGACGCGATCGTGCACGTTGGTCGGCTCGAGGGCCAGATCGCTGCCGGGGCAAGCGTCGCGGCGCGCGTGGACGAGGAGCGCCGCTGGGCGGCCGCCCGCAACCATACCGGCACGCACCTGCTGCACCGCGCGCTGCGCGACGTGCTCGGCGAGCATGCCAAGCAGGCCGGCAGCTGGGTTGGCCCGGAGGGGCTGCGCTTCGACTTCCCGGCAGAACAGGCGACGCCACGCGAGGCGCTGCGCGAAGTGGAGCGCGCGGTGAATGCGCAGATTCGGCGCAACGCCGCGGTAACGCCGACGCAGATGAGCCTGGAGGATGCGCAGCAGCTGGGCGCCGACATGTTCTTCGGCGAGAAGTACCTCCCCGCCGCGGTTCGCGTGGTCCAGGTCGACGGGTTCAGCAAGGAGCTGTGCGGCGGCACGCATGTCGCGTCGACCGGCCAGATCGGTTCGTTCCGCATCATCGGCGAGAGCAGCATCGGCGCAGGTTTGCGCCGCATCGAGGCGGTGACCGGCGAGGGCGCCGAGGAGCTGGTGGCGCGACAGCGCGAGGCGTTGCATGCCGCCGCCCAGCTGCTGGGCGCCGCCGAGGATCAGGTTCCCGCACGTATCGAGGCGCTCCTGGTGCGCAATCGCGAGGCGGAGAAGGCGTCACGCGTACCACGAGGCGATACCTCCGGCGCTCGGCCGGACGCGGTAGCCGCGCTCACGCGGTCGCAGGCCGCCGGCGACACCCAGGTGGTGATCGAGCACTTCCCGACGGCCGATGCGGCCGCGCTGCGCGACTTCGCCGACGATCTGCGCGCGGCGGCCGGGCGGTTCGTGGCGGTTGCGGCCGGCAACCTGGACGGGCCGGCACTCCTGGTCGCCGCCAGTCGTGACCTCGTGGCCGAGGGCTTCGACGCGGTTGCGATCGTGCGTCAGGTGGCCCCCCGTATCGGCGGCGGCGGCGGAGGCCGGGCCGAGCTGGCGCAGGCCGGCGGCAAGGATTCGAGCGGCCTGGAGCCTGCCCTGCAGGAGGCCGCGCGGCTGGCGCTCGAGGCGCTGGCCCGGATCGAGACGGGCTGACCGGGCAGCCGGCGGCCCGCACGACGGTGCAGGCGCGCCTCGCAGACCTGGCCGCGCGGGTGCCGCGCCTCGGCGCCCGGTTGCGCCTCCGCTCGCGCGGTGAGCCCGCGCTGGTCGCGCTCGACGTCGGCACCGAGTTCGCCAAAGCGCTGGTAGTGGCCATCACCCCGATCGACGAAGGCCGCTTCGTGGGCATCGTGCGGGGCTCGGGGCGCCGGCGCCAGGGGCTGACTCACATGCAGTCCGGGACGGTGAGCGATATCGACGCCGTCGTGGCCAACTGCGCCCATGCCCTCGACGACGCACGGCAGATGGCTGGACTGCACCCGACCGCCGCAGTGATCGGCATTGCCGGGGAGCTGGTGAAGGGCGCTACGGTGTCCCGCACCGTGCGCCGCGACGACCCGCGTGCCGCAATGACCGAAGACGAACTGTGGCGGATCGTGCGGCAGGTCCAGGCCGACGCCCTCATCGAGGCGGAGTCGACCATCTCGTGGGAGTCCGGCGTCGACCGCCTGGACGTGCGGCTGGTGCATGCGGCGGTGGTCGAGCTGAAGATCGACGGCTACCCGGTCAGCAACCCGATCGGCTTCACCGGCGCGCAGCTTGAGCTGGCGGTCTTCAACGCGTTTGCGCCGATGGTTCACCTCGGCGCCCTGCAGTCGGTTGCCACCGCGCTCGGCCTCGAGCTGCTGGGCGTCATCGCCGAGCCGTATGCGGTCGCCACCTGCCTGGACCCCGGCGAGATGGGCGACGCCGGTGGCGTCTTCATTGACGTGGGAGGTGGCACGACCGACGTCGCCCTGGTTCGGCGCGGCGGGATCGCCGGGACGAAGATGCTCGCGCTCGGCGGCCGCGCCTTCACCAAGGGGCTGGTCGAGCGCTTCTCGATCTCATTTCCGCGCGCAGAGACACTCAAGGTGGCGGTCGGTGAGGTGGACGAGTTGCCTGAGCCGATCGATCGATCGGCGCTCGAATCAGCGCTTCGCGACGACGCGTCGGTCTGGCTCGGCGGAGTCGAGTTGATGATCCGCGACCTTGCCGAGGGCGAGCTGCTCCCGGGACGCGTCTTTCTATGCGGTGGCGGCGCGCAGCTGCCCCAGATCGGTGAGGCGCTCGCCGGGGACGCATGGTGGCAACGGCTGCCGTTTGCCCGGCGGCCTGAGGTGCGGGCGCTGTCGCCGATGGACGTGGCAGGGGTGCGCGATGCCAGCGGCGAGATGACTACGCGCCAGGACGTGACGCCTATGGCGCTCGCCCACCAGGCGCTGATCCTTGACGCCAGCGCGAGTGCGGCGGAGCGCGCCATGCGCCGCACCGTGCGCAGCCTGGAGCTGTAGGACCGATGACCGACGAGCCGCGACTGCTCTACCTCGAGCCCGATGATGAGATCACCTCGGTGGTCCGCCGCTTGCGTGAGTCCGATGCCACCCGCGTCGTGCTGGTCGTCCCCGGACGCAGCCGCGCCACTGCGAGCGCAGTCGGCCTGCGGCTCCTGGCGGGGTTCGCGACCGACGCTGGGCGTGAGCTGGCCCTGGTCGCCGATGGGTCCACGCGTGCCCTGGCCGCCGAGGCGGGGATCGCGGTCTTCGCCACGGTCGCCGATGCGACGGCCGGAACGGTGAGTGCCGAGACCCCGACCGCGCCGCGCGCGCCGATCCACATCGTGCGTGGCGACGGGTCGTCGTCAGCCGTCTCGCCGGAAGCGCCCGCGCCCGCGGTCCGTTCACCGTCTTCCGATGAGACGGTGGCCGTTCGGCTGCCTCCCGCCGAGCCAAAGCGACGCGGCGGCCGCGGCGCTGGCAGGCCGCCGCGCGGACGCGGCGGGTGGATCGTTCTGGCAGTGATCGTGGTGCTCGCCGTGACGGTCGGTGCGGCGCTGCTCCCCGGCGCCACAATCCGCATAGTGGCCGCTACCACCGTGATCGGGCCCCTCGAATATCCGCTGGACGTGACGATCGCCGGCCGCGAGTCGGGCGAACTTGCGGCCACCCGGAGCGCGTCGCCGACCGGGGAGCGCATCGAGCAGGTGCCGGCTATCGGCGTTGTGACGTTCTCCAACTGGAACCCGGACGCCGTCGCTGTGCCATTGGGCACTCGGGTATCGGTTGATGGAGGAATTGCATTTGTCACAGATGAGCGGCTAGTTGTCCCAAGACGGAACTCCTTCTTTGTGCCGTCCCATGGGAGCGTCGCTGTGACAGCTGTTGAGGGCGGCGAGGGCGGCAACGTGGAGTCCGGCACGATCGACACCATCGAGGACAACTCGGTGCGGATCCTCCTGACGGGAGGCCTTCTCGACAACCCGAATCGACTGGTGACCAACAATGAGGCGACCGCTGGCGGCGCCGAGGTGCCGCACACCGTGGTCGAGCAATCGGACATCGATGCGCTGGTCGCCGAGATAGGGACCGACCTGGCCGGACAGCTCGCGTCGAGGCTCGGTGCCGCCGACCGCCTGTACGCCGCCGGTTCCGCGGGTGAGGCCCCAACCATCCCGGTTCCCGACGACCTGGTCGGGACCGAGGATCTGGAGAGACTTGAGTTCACCGGCACGCTGGTATTCGATCGACCGTACGTCATGCGATCGGTCGCGGAGGACGCCGCGCGGACCGCCTTTGGCGCCGATCTCGAAGCGGTACCAGCCGGGATGTCGGTCGTGGCCGAATCCCTGACCGTGGCGCTGGGAGCGGTGACGGTAGGTACGGAGACGCTGCGTATCGAGGCGACGGTGGGGGCCACTGCGGTCGCCGACCTCGACGAGGATGCGATCCGGCAGCGGGCCGCGGGGCTGACCGAGGATGAGGCACGGGCCGAGTTGGCCGAAGTCGGCGAACTGGAGATCGAGCTGTGGCCCCAATGGGTCGACCGGATACCGAGGCTCACGATGCGGATCACCGTGCTGCAAGGCGCGCCCGACGCCGGCGGGTCGCCCAGCGAGTCTCCGCGCTGATGAGCCGGGTCATCGGCCTTGATCATGGCAGCCGACGGATCGGCGTTGCCGTGGGGGATACCGAGACAGGCCTCGCATTCGCCCGACCCGCGCTGCGCCGAACCCGCGAAGCGGCCGACCTGAAGGCGCTCGCCGACGTCGCTGCGGCCGAGGGCACCACCAGCTACGTGGTGGGTCTGCCATTGAACATGGATGGCAGCGAGGGGCCGCAGGCTGCGGCGGCTCGGGCCTTTGGCGCGAAGCTGGCGGCAGGTGGCGGCGCGGTCGCATTCGTCGACGAGCGGCTGACCAGTTGGCAGGCAGGCGAGGAGTTGTCGGACTCGGGACGGCGTACCGCTCGACGAACCGGGGAGCGAGACTCGGTCGCGGCCCGCCTGATCCTGCAAGAATATCTGGACGCCCACCGCGCTCCCGCGCGCCGACTGGAGAACGAATGACCCGTACCCCCGACCCGCGATGGAGTCGCGACGAGCGCCGCAACGCCCGCATCCGGGAGTTGCGCGATGAGCGCGAGACGCC
Source organism: uncultured Chloroflexia bacterium (assembly GCA_963695195.1). Taxonomy (GTDB): domain Bacteria; phylum Chloroflexota; class Limnocylindria; order QHBO01; family QHBO01; genus CF-167. The sequence goes on along the minus strand of CAVOGE010000004.1, from coordinate 30,875 downwards.
CATCCGCCGCCGCCGCACCTTCCAGCCGGTCGTGCTGGCCGCCTGGCTGGCGGGCGTCATGGTCCTGATGGTGGTGCTCATCTTCATCGGCTTCGTCGCGCTGGCACCGTCGCTGATGGTCTGGGTCGAGGAGCACCCCGGGTCGGTCGACAACGGCGTCGTGCGCGACTTCGTCAACTGGTACCAGCCCGAGGCGCTGGCCGACGAACCCGCCGGCAATGACGGGCGGCGGATCACCGTCTTCGTCGAGCCGGGCACGACCGATTCGGAGATCGGCGAGCTGTTGCTCACCAAGGGACTCATCAAGAGCCAGCTCGCCTTCCAGTACGCCGTGATCCAGGCAGAGCGCGGTGGCACCCTGCAGGCCGGCGCCTACGACCTCTCGCCGTCACTGCGCCCCTCGCAGATCGTGGCCGCGCTGCGCCAGGAGGCGGGCGAGGAGATCACCATCACCCTGATCGAGGGCTGGCGACTCGAGGAGATCGTCGGCTACCTGGGAACCACACGTCTGACCATGAACCTGGCTGAATTCGCCTCCCTCGCAGCCGATCCGCCGGCCGACCTGCTCGGGGCCTACGATTTCCTGGCCGCACTCCCCGACGCACGCTCGCTGGAGGGGTACCTCTACCCCGATACGTACCGGGTGGACGCCAATGCGACAGCACGCGAGGTGATCGGCCTCCTCCTCGCAACCTTTGATACGCGGCTGACTACCGAGATGCGGGAACAGATCGCGGCGCAGCCGCTGCTCGGTGGCCCGATGACCATCGATGAGGCGGTGCGCGTCGCCTCGATCGTCGAACGGGAGGCGGTGCTGGATTCGGAGCGGGCACTCATTGCCGGCGTCTACATCAATCGGCTCAACACCGCCGGGTGGCGCCTCGATGCGGATCCGACGATCCAATACGGGCTGGGCACACTCGCAAACGGGACGAAACCTCTCGCCGAATGGGGGCAGCTCAACTGGTGGCCGCCGCTGCTGGCGCGTGCCATCGACATCGAGCTGCCGGAGCTGCTCCTCGGCTATCACACCTACCTGCATGACGGGCTGCCGCCAACCCCGATCTCGGCGCCGCGCGTCGCCTCGCTGGCGGCGGTCGCGGTGCCGGACCTCGCGAACGGGTACTTCTTCTTCGTCGCTGGCTGCCCCAGCGGGGTCCGCGACGGCTCGCACTACTTCGCGGTCACGCTTGGGCAGCACGAGGCCAACATCGCCCGTGCCAATTCCGAGTGCCCGGCATCATGATCGCCGGCCACCGGCCGCAGGCCAACGACAGGCAGGGAGCATCGGTGACCAGATGATCAGTACCGGCGATGTCAAGAAGGGCGTCATCATCGAGCTCGACGGCCAGCTTCTCAAGGTCCTCGACTGGACCCACATCAAGATGGCGCGCGGATCGGCCCAGGTCCGTATGAAGCTCCAGAACGTGCGCCGTGGCGACATCGTGGAGCGCACCTTCCAGGCCGGCACGCGCTGGCCGCGGGCGCGCGTCGAGCAGCGCAAGGTGCAGTACCTGTACGGTGACGGCGACTCGTTCCATTTCATGGACAACGAGACGTTCGACCAGTTCATCGTGAGCGTGGCGCAGATCGGTGACGATGCGAAGTACCTCAAGGAGACGGCAGAGGTGGTTGTCACCATGTACGAGAGCGAAGTGCTCGGCGTTGATCTGCCGGTCTCGGTGGACCTGATCGTCTCCCGGACCGATCCGGGCTTTGCCGGCGATACGGCTACTGGCGCTCGCAAGGCCGCCACCCTGGAGACAGGGCTCGTGGTCCAGGTACCGCTCTTCGTCAACGAGGGCGACCTGCTGCGAATCGACACGCGCACCGGCGAATACATGACCCGGCTCCAGTAGGACCGATGCCCAACGATCCGGACCAGGGCATGCTCTGGGAGGCGCCGAGTCCGGCGCCGCGGATCCTGCGCGTCACCGACCTCAACCGGCGGGTGCGGGCACTGCTCGATGGCGATCCGGCGCTCGCCGACGTGTGGGTCGAGGGAGAGGTGAGCCAGCCGGCCTTCCCTCCGTCCGGCCACTGCTTCTTCACCCTCAAGGACGCGGCCAGCCAGGTGAAGGCGGTCCTCTTCCGGGAGGAGCTGGCCCGCGCCACCGTGCGCCCGGTGCACGGGATGCAGGTGATCTGCCACGGCAAGGTGCGTGCCTACGAGCCGCAGGGCACCTACCAGGTCTACGTCGAGTCGCTCACCCCGGCGGGTGCCGGCGACCTGCACCAGCAGTACGAGGCGTTGCGGGTGAGGCTCGCCGAGGAGGGGCTGTTCGACCCGGCACGCAAGCGAGCCCTGCCGCGCTGGCCTCGACGGATCGGCGTCGTCACCTCACCCGTCGGGGCAGTCTGGCGCGACATCGGCAACGTGCTCCGCCGCCGCTACCCGATCGGCGTACTGGTGCTGTCGCCCACCATCGTGCAGGGACCGACCGCTGCCGGTGCCATCGTGCGCGCACTCGATCGCCTCTCCGCGCGCGGCGACATCGATGTGGTGATCCTGGGTCGTGGCGGCGGATCGCTCGAGGACCTGTGGTCCTTCAACGACGAACGGGTGGTACGGGCCGTGGCATCGGCGCCGATGCCCGTGGTGGTCGGCGTCGGGCACGAATCCGACGTCACGCTCGCCGATTTCGCCGCCGACCTGCGTGCTCCGACCCCGTCGGCTGCCGCGGAAGTGGTCGCGCCCGACCTGTCGACCTTCCCGGCCATCCTGGATCGGCTCCGGGATCGTGCCTCGGCCGCGCTGCTTGGTCGCCTGGCAGAGAACCGCCGCCACCTTGCCGCCGAGGAGCGCGCACTCGTCCGGCTCCTACCCGACACGAAGGTGCTCCGGCAGCGCACCGCAGAGCTGGTCGACCGCGGCCACCGAGCGCTCCTCTCACGCACCGGGCAGCAGACGACCGCCCTTGCGGGCCTCGGCGACGCGCTGCGCGCCCTATCGCCGCTGGCGACCCTCGACCGCGGATACGCCGTCGCACGGCTCTCGGACGGTACGATCGTTCGGGACCCGGCGCAGACGGCCGTGGGGGATCGGCTCCAGGTCCTGGTTGCCCGCGGGAGCATCGGTGCGCGGATCGAGCGCACCTCAGCCGGCACGGAGGAGCTTGTGCCATGACCGATCAATCGACAGCTGACGATCTCGCCGCGCGCCCCTTCGACGAGCTGGTCACCGAGCTGCAGCGCATCGTGCAGGCGCTCGAGGCGGGAAATCTGCCCCTCGAGGAGAGCATCGCCCGCTACCGCGAAGCGCTGCGGCTGCATGCTGCCGCTGAGCAGCGGCTGCGCGAGGCCGAGCTCAGCATCAGCCAGCTGGGGAGAGGTCTCGAGGTTGACGACCCGGAGGTGACCGCCGCCGCTGAATCGGATGCCTGACTCGACTCGGCACCCGATCCGTATCCGACCGCCTCTCCCGTCCGACGCTCCGGCGCTTGCCGCCCTCGCCGGTGAGTTGGGCTATCCGACCAGCGCGGAGGCGCTGCTCGGTCGCCTCGCGGCGCTCCATCCGACCGATGCGGCCGTGATGGTGGCCGCCGACCCAGCTGACCGCGCCATCGGCTGGTGCCACGTCGAGGTGCGCAGAACCCTGGTTGAACCGCTCAGTGCGCTGGTGTTGGGCATGGTCGTGACGGACGGCCACCGTTCGTCCCGCATCGGCGCCCAGCTGCTCGAGGCGGTAGAGCGGTGGGCGATCGCCCGTGGGTGTGTGCGCATGGTGATCGCGACGCGGCTCACCCGCGAGCGGGCCCACGCCTTCTACGCCCGCGAGGGGTACACCGTGTCGAAGACCTCGTACTTCCTGACCAAGACGCTGATCTGACCACCTCACCGGGCTGACCTATACTCTCAGGCGCCTACGCGACCCGGAGATATGCTTGACAATCCTCGACGCCTTGACCGATCCGGCGCAGCTGCGGGGGATGACCGCCGAGGAGATGGCCGTCCTGGCGACCGAGCTGCGCGAGAAGATGATCCGTACCGTGCAGCACGCCGGCGGACACCTCGCCAGTTCGCTCGGGACCGTTGAACTCACCCTGGCGCTGCACCGCGTGATGGACTCGCCTCGCGACCGGATCGTGTGGGACACCGGTCACCAGGCGTACGCGCACAAGCTGTTGACCGGGCGGCTGGAGCGCTTCGCAACGCTGCGCCAGGTAGGGGGCGTCGGCGGCTTTCCACGACGTGGGGAGAGCGAGCACGACGTCTTCGATGGCGGCCACGCCGGCACGGGGGTGAGCATCGGGGTGGGCCTGGCGGCGGCCCGCGACCTGCGACCGAGCCTCGAGCCGCTCCGCAACCAGCGTATCGCCGTGTGCGTCGGAGACGCCGCCATCCAGAGCGGCCTCAGCATGGAGGCGCTCAACCACGTGGGGCACGCCCGTCAGCGCCTGCTGATCGTCCTCAACGACAACGAGATGAGCATCAGCCCCAGCGTCGGCGGCCTCTCCACGCGGCTCAACAAGCTTCGTTTGACGCGCGCCTACCAGGAGACCAAGTCGGCCACGGCACGCCTGCTCCCCAGGGTGCCGATCCTCGGCAAGCCCGCGCTCGGGGCACTGGCGTGGGCCAAGGAGGGGTTCAAGCGCTCCCTGGCCAAGGTTGGATTCTTCGAGGATCTTGGCATCACCTACATCGGAGTCCTTGACGGCCACAACCTGGCCGAGATGGAGGAGAGTTTCGAGCGGGCCTTCGCCCTGCCGGGCCCGGTGCTGGTCCATGTCAAGACGACCAAGGGGAAGGGCTACGGGCCGGCCGAGATCGACGCAATCGCCTTCCACGGAGCCAGCCTGCCGCCGATCGACCTGTGCCTGATCGATCCGACCGAGGAGCCACTCCCGCCGCAGGCGGAGCAGCGCCGCCGCCCCAAGACGTACACCGCCACGTTCGCCGAGGAACTCGTCCGGCTGGCAGAAACCGATGGGCGCATCTGCGCCGTGACCGCGGGCATGCCCACCGGAACCGGCCTCTCACGCTTCGCGGCTCGCTTTCCGGACCGCTTCTTTGACGTGGGCATCGCCGAGCCGCACGCGGTGACCATGGCCGCCGGCATGGCGCTCGGCGGGATGCGCCCGGTGGTGGCCCTCTACTCGACGTTCAGCCAGCGGGCCTACGACTCACTGGTCCACGACGTCTGCCAGAACGACCTGCCGGTGCTGCTGGCCATCGATCGGGCCGGACTCGTGGGGGAGGACGGCACCAGCCACCAGGGCATGTTCACGCTTCCCGCGCAGCGCGCCCTGCCGAATCTCGTGATCGGCTCACCCAAGGACGAGCAGGAGTTGCGCGACATGATGGCGACCGCCTTCGGCCATGACGGACCGATCAGCCTGCACTACCCCCGCGACCCGGGTGAGGATCTGCCGGACCGACACGGAGTCCCGCTCGAAATGGGACGGGGCGAGGTGCTGCGCAGCGGTGGCGACCTGCTGCTGATCGGCTTCGGGCCGATCGTCCAGCGGCTGCTCAGAGTGGCCGAAACCCTGCAGGCCGATCACGGGATCGGCAGCACGGTGGTCAACGCGCGCTGGGCCAAGCCGCTCGACGAGGATCTGATCGGTGCCCAGGCGAAGGGGCGGCGCCTGGTAGTGACCGCCGAGGAGAGCGCCGCCATGGGCGGCTTCGGCGATGGCGTGCTCGACGCGCTCAACCGGGCTGGTGTCCGGGTTCCGCTGTTAAAGGTCGCCCTGGCCGAGGGATTCGTGCACCACGGCGCGGTCGACGACCTCCGCCGACAGCAGCGGATCGACGAGCCGGGAATCCTGGGACAGATCCGCGAGGCGCTCGGCCTCGAGGCGCCGGCCGCGGAGGCCGCCGGACAACGGGCATCGAAGGTGACCGCCGCCTGAGGCAGCGTCTCCTCATGACCCGATACCGATGAGACAGCTCCCGTGACCCGCATCCGGCTGGATCAGTTGCTCGTCGAGCGCGACCTGGCGCGGTCGCGTTCCGAGGCGACCTCCCTGCTGCTCGCCGGAGCGGTGGAACTCGGGGGTGCGGGAAGCCGCATCCTGAAGCCAGGACAGCTCGTGCCGAGCGACGCGGTCGTCACGGTCCGCGCCAGGCCGCGCTGGGCCTCACGCGCGGGCGCCAAGCTCGAGGCGGCGCTCGACGCGTTTGGCGTCGACCCAAGGGATTGCGCATGCCTGGACGCCGGTGCCTCGACCGGCGGATTCACCGATGTGCTGCTCGCGCGGGGAGCCCGGATCGTCTACGCGGTCGACGTGGGACGCGGGCAACTAGTGGAGCGGCTGCGGGCCGAGCCGCGGGTGGTGAGCATGGAGCGAACCAACCTCCGCGCGCTGGAGAGCCTTCCGGAGCCGATCGGTCTGGCCACCCTGGACCTCGCCTTCATTTCTCTGGCGCGCGTGCTGCCGCGCGTGCACGACCTGCTCGCGGAGGATGGTCGCGTCGTGGCCCTGGTCAAGCCGCAGTTCGAGGCCGGCCGCGGCTCGGTTCCGCGGGGCGGGGTGGTCCGCGACCCCGCCACCCATCGGGCCGTTCTGCTTCGCTTTGCGGCCGACGCGGCGGCCGCTCGCCTCCGGCCTGTCGATCTGATCGAATCGCCACTCACCGGAGCCGACGGCAACCGCGAGTTCCTCGCCCTGTTGGTCCGCGGCTCCACGCCGCTGACAGGCGACCCGTGGAAGGCCCTGGTGGAGCGTCTTACGCCATCGTCGGTATGACAGGCGTACTACGATGCGAGCGATGAAGCGGAAGCGTGCCCTGACAGGCGAGCAGATGAGCGTTTTCGAGGAGCTGGCTGCCCTCCCGCCACCGCCACATGAGCCGGCACCGGACACGATGCGCCAGATCGTCTCGATGCGCATGCCTGACGCCCTGCTGGAGCGCGTCGAAGAGGTGGCGAAGTCCCGCGGCGTCTCGCCGTCGAGCCTGATGCGGGCATTCATCGCGGCGGGCCTCGACCGCTCGTATGCGGCCATCGCCCCTGACGAGCTTGCCGCCGAGCTGGCCTCGCTGCGGCGCGGGATCGAAGAGATCGCGGAGCGGTTGCGGTCGGGCGACTGATGCGCATCGGCTTCGCCTACAACCCCACCAATCCGGCAGTTCCCGAGGTGCTGCGGCGCGGCTACGCGTGGTGCCAGGCGCACGCGGCGGATGCCTGGGAAGCTGCGGCCGACGAAGCCGACGGGATCGCCCGCGGGTGCGAGGCGAGCGACCTGATCTGCGTCCTGGGGGGCGACGGCACGTTCCTGCGAACCGCGCGGGCGATCGGCGACTCGCGCGTCCCGACGCTGGGCGTCAACATGGGTCGCGTCGGATTCCTGGCCAAGGTCGAAGCCGATGGGCTGGAGCGTGCACTTGACCAGGTCGACGCCGGCGACTTCGCACTGGAGGACCGGCTGCGCATCGGCGTGACGGTCATCCGCGACTCGGGGGCGCGCGAGGAGCATGCCTGCCTGAACGACGTGGCGGTGGCGCGCGGTGAGCGGGTGCGATTGATCCAGGTCGAGGTCGAGGTCGGGGACAGCCACCTGGCGACCTACGTGGCGGACGCCGTGGTGGTCGCCACGCCGACCGGATCCACGGCCTACAGCTTCAGCGCGGGCGGCGCCATCCTGGATCCGCGCCTGCGCAACATGATCATCACCCCGGTCGCGTCCTACCTCTCGCCGCTGCACAGCGTGGTGGTCGGCGAGGACCGCGTCGTGCGACTCAACCTGCGCCAGGCCGGCGCCGGCGCCCAGATCAGCCTGGACGGCCAATGGGAGATTCCGATGGCGGTCGGCGAAACGGTCGAGGTGCGCGCCCTGCAAGCACCGCTGCGCATGGTCGAACCGGGCGGCAGCACGCCGTTCTACGACCTGTTGCGCACCAAGGCCTCACTGCTGCCGTACTGACGCACGGACCGATACCGATGCCGCTCGTCGAACTCCTGGTCGAGAACCTGGCCGTGATCGAGCGGGTGCGACTGCCGCTGACCCGTGGCTTCACCGTGCTCACCGGCGAGACCGGCGCGGGCAAGTCGCTCGTCGTCGACGCGCTGTCCCTGGTGCTCGGTGCCCGCGCGACGACCGACCAGGTGCGGTCCGGGACCGATTCGGCCCGCGTCGAGGCGATCTTCGACGAGGTGGATTTCGAGCCCGACGACCCGTTGGCTGAACTGCTGGCGGCCGGAGACGGGCTCGCCATCGTTCGTCGGGAGGTGGGCAGTGACGGACGCTCGCTGGCTCGCCTGAACGATCGCACCGTGACGGTGGGCAGCCTGGCGGCGCTCGGATCACGGCTGGCGGAGATCCATGGACAGCACGATCAGCAGCGCCTGCTGGCCCCGGAGCGACAGCTCGCTCTGCTCGATCGAGTCAGCGACCTCGCCGGGCGCACCGCGGCGGTGAACGAGGCCTACCGTGCCTGGCGCGCCGCCAGCGCAGAGGCGAGCGAGATGCTGACCGATGCACATGAGCTGGCGCGGCGAGTTGAACTGCTCCGCCACCAGGTCGACGAGATCGGTGCCGCAGATCCGCGGCTCGACGAGGATGCGGAGCTCGAGCAGCGCCTGCGCGCAGCGACCCACGCGGAACTGATCGCGCGGTCGGCCGCCGACGCTGCCCGATCGCTGCACGATGACGGCGGCGGACTCGACGCGATCAGGGCGGCGCACGCCTCGCTCGCTGCCGCGGCACAGCACGACGATCGGTTCGGCGAGCTTGTCGAGCGCGCCAGCGGGTTGGAGGCCGATGCGACCGAACTGGCGCGCGACAGCGCCGCTCTCGGCGAGGCGGTCGACCTTGACCCCGCAGCACGCGCGTCCCTTGAGGAGCGGCTGACCCTGATCTACGACCTGAAGCGCAAATACGGCGCTACGATCCCCGAGATCATCGCCTTCGAAGCGACCGCCGCAGGCGAGCTGGCGCGGCTGGAGGATCAGGACGGGCTGCGCGAGCGACTTGCCGCAGACGAGGCACGCCGCCGGGAAGCGCTGGAGGAGCTCGCGGCCTCGCTGACGGTTGAGCGCACTCGCGCCGCCGCCCGCCTGGCCGATCGCGTCAACGCGGAGCTGCCGCCGCTGGGCCTTCCGGATGGAGCCTTCGCGATCTCGATCGAGGCCACCGAGATTGGTCCGAGCGGCGCCGATCGCGTTGCATTCACCTTCGCGCCGAACCCGGGCGAGCCACCCCGGCCGCTGTCACGGATCGCATCGGGTGGCGAGGCGAGCCGCCTGTCGCTGGCGCTCAAGGTGGTGCTGGCGGCCGCCGACGAGACGCCGGTCCTCATCTTCGACGAGATCGATGCCGGGGTCGGTGGGCGGAACGCGACCGCGCTCGGCGAGCGCCTGCGGGCGCTCTCCGCCTTCCACCAGGTCATCTGTGTCACGCATCTCCCACAGATCGCGGCGTACGCCGATGCGCACGTCCATGTCGGGAAGCGCGAGATCGACGGCCGCACCGTCGCCGACGCTCGGGTCCTCTCCGCGGAGGAGCGCACGCTCGAGCTTGCCGCGATGCTGGCAGGCAGCGACGCGGGCAGCGAGGCGCATGCCGCGGCGGAGGCACTGCTGCGCAGCGCGGGCGGATGAGCCGACCCGATCCCGCGCTGCTGTCCGCCATTGATGCATTCCTTACCGAACTGCGCGTGGAGCGGGGCCTCTCTCCCCTCACGGTCTCGGCCTATCGTCACGATCTGGCGCAGTTTGCCGAGATCGGCGGTCGAGCGTGGCGCAGCGACCCTGAGCCGGTGCGCGACTTCGTCAACGCCCTGCGGAGCGCCGGCCGGCGACCCAGCACCCAGGCCCGGAAGATGGCCGCGGTGCGCAGCTTCTATGGCTTCGCCCTCCGCGAAGGGCTCGCCGAGCGCGACGTGGCGTCCCTGCTCGATGCGCCGCGACCGGGCAGCTACCTGCCGGGCGTCCTCACGGCCGATCAGGTGGCCATGATCCTGGAGGCGCCGCCTTCAGACGATCCGATCGGCATCCGCGATCGCGCAATCCTGGAGTTGCTGTATGCCTGTGGGCTGCGCGCCAGCGAGCTGACCGGCCTCGATACCGACCGCCTCGACTTGCCGGGCCTGCAGGTACGGGTGATCGGCAAGGGCAACCGGGAGCGGAGGGTTCCGATGGGGGAGGAGGCTCGCGAACGCCTGCATCGCTACCTTGCGGGACCGCGCCCGGAATGGACGGCCGCGCGCCCGACCGCTGCGGTGTTCGTGAGCCGACGGGGGACGCGACTCGCGCGCGAGTCGGTCTGGCAGCTGGTCCGTCGCTGGACGCGCGTCTCGGGGGTGGCCGGACGCGTGACGCCGCACACTTTCCGGCACAGCTTCGCGACGCACCTGCTCGAGGGGGGAGCCGATCTCCGAGTGGTCCAGACGCTCCTCGGCCATGCTAGCATCAGCACCACCCAGCTCTACACCCACCTGACCGGAGAGCGCCTCCGCGAGGTCTACACGCGGGCGCATCCACGGGCCTGAGAGCAGCAGCCCGACCAGTAGCGGAGTCGCCCGAATGAGCTACGCCAAGAATCTCCTCAGCCGTGGCGAAGAGGTCGTCTTCGAGAGCCGGCAACACTGGTTCGCCATCCTGGCGCAGACATGGGCCTTTGTCATCGGCGCCATCCTCGCCTTCGCCGTGCTCATCTGGCAGACCTCGGGGAACGAGTGGGCACTGCGCGGCTTGCTCCAGATCGTGTCGCTGGCCGTACTGCTGGTGTCCATGGCCTGGATCGGTCTCAAGGTCTGGTCCTGGCGCAACCAGGAGTACCTGGTCACCACGCGGCGTCTGATCAAGTCGGAGGGGATCTTCAACAAGGCGATGTCAGATTCAAGCCTGGAGAAGATCAACGATGCGCACCTCACCCAGAGCTGGCTTGGGCGCATCTTCGACTACGGCATGCTCGACATCATGACGGCCGCGGACGAGTCCACCGGGATCCAGGACTACGACATGTTGGCGGAGCCGGTGAAGTTCAAGATCACCATGCTCAACCAGAAGGAGAAGCTCGAGCGGCCCGACCTGGCACCTCCCTCGCGCATGCAGTCGCCGGCAGCGATTCCCGCCATGCAGCGTGCTGAGCCGATGGCGCCTCGCGCCGGCACCGACCGCGTCGCCGAGGTCCCGACGACCTCGTCGCGTGTCGATGAGGCAGCCGCGCCGGTTCCGTCCGCGGCCAACGCGGCGGCTGCGCCGTCGCCGGGCGAGCAGCTGGCCGCGACGCTCGAGAGCCTGGCGACGCTGGTCGAGAAGGGCCTCATCACGCCGGAGGAGTACGAGGCCAAGAAACGCGACCTCCTGGGGCGAGTGTAGGTGGAGGAGCCCCGCCGCTCCCTCTCCGACGGGATCTACGGGGAAGAGCTCGAGCGCCGAATCGACGAAGCGGCATCCGCCATCCGTAACGCGCTGGCCGCCACGCCCGGCCTCGAGACTCCACGCCTCGCCTTCGTGCTCGGCTCCGGCCTCGGCAACGTGGTGGAGCTGCTGGACCCCGGATCGCAACTGCGGATTCCGTACGGCGAGATTCCGCACGTCCCGACCGCCGCGGTGGCAGGCCATGCCGGCGTGCTGGTGGCGGGGCATGCCGCGGGGATTCCGACCCTGATCCTCTCCGGGCGGGCACATCCGTACGAGGGATGGTCACATCGCCAGGCATCCCTGCTGCTCCGGGCCTGCCTGAGCCTGGGCGTCGAGACGGTCGTCCTCACCAACGCGTCCGGTGGGATCAATCCCCAGTTCGACCCAGGCGACGTGATGCTGATCAGCGACACCATCAACCTCTCCGGCGACAACCCGCTGTTCGGGCCCAACCTGGATCGGTTTGGGCCGCGGTTCCTGCCGATGACCGATGCATTCGACGCGACGCTGCGTGCCAGCGCTCACGCGGCGGCGAAGAGGGCCGGCGAGTCGCTCCGCGAGGGGGTCTACCTCATGCTCTCGGGCCCCAGCTACGAGACCAGGGCCGAGCTGCGGATGCTGCGCACCCTGGGTGCGGACGCGGTCGGCATGTCGACGGTCCACGAGCTCCTCGTCTCGCGGCATCACGGTGCGCGGGTACTCGGCTTCAGCCTGGTCACCAACAAGGCGACCCCGGAGATGGTCGGAGAGGTGACCCACGAGGAGGTGCTGGCGATGGGGCCGATCGGCGCCGCACGACTCATGTCGATCCTGCGCGAGCTGCTGCCGGAGCTGGCGTAGGTGCTCCTCTCAAACGCGTCGCTGCCCGTCGTTGCCGGGATCCTGGTGGCCCTGGTGGTGGGGATCACCTTCCACGAGTTCAGTCACGCCGCACTTGCTGACGCCCTCGGTGACCACCGCCCGCGCGCGCTCGGCCGCGTCAGCCTCAACCCGCTCCGCCATCTCGAGCCGGTCGGGGCGCTCTTCTTCCTGATCGCAGGGTTCGGCTGGGGCAAGCCGGTGCCGGTGAACGGCTACGCGTTGCGACCTGGACCGATCGGGATGAGCATCGTGGCCGGCGCCGGACCGATCGCGAACTTCGCGGTGGCCGCAGTCTTCGCCGTCGTCTTCCGCGCCCTGGATGCGGCGGGAATGCTGGACCAGGACTTCATCCGGCTGGTGCTCGCCTCGATCGTCTACTTCAATGTGCTCCTGGGGCTCTTCAACCTGCTCCCGATCCCGCCGCTCGACGGCTACAACGTGATGTTGCCGCTCCTTCCGCCGCGCCTGCAGTTCACCGCGCAGCGCTATGCGCAATTCGGGTACCTGATCCTGCTCGCCCTCGTCGTCTTCTCCTACGGGCCGACCGGCGGCCCGCTCCAGTGGCTGTTCGGAATCGCCAGTTCGATCGCCGGGGCGTTGATCGGTGCCGGCGTTGCATAGGGTCGCCCAGTTCTTCGGACACCTCACCGCGCGGGTCGACCCGGACGAGGTCGCTCCGGTCCGCAGCCTGCTGACCGCCGATGGGGTGCTGCTCTTCGAGAGTCTCTCCACCGCCGATCGTCGGCACGGACTCGACGTGATGGGCCGCCTCACGGCAGCGGGTCACGACGACCCCGAGCTGCTGGCGGCTGCGCTCCTCCACGACGCCGCCAAGGGGAATCGGATGCGCCTCTGGCATCGGGTCGCCGGGGTCCTGCTCGACACGCTGGCGCCAGGGCTCCTCAGGCGGCTCGCGTCGCCAGATCCGGCGTCGCGACGCCATCCCTTCCACCTTTACCTGCACCACGCTGAGCTATCCGCCGCCCTCGCGCTCAGGGCAGGCTGCGGCGAGCGGACGGCGGCGTTCATTCGGGGACGCGCCTCGGAACCGGATGCCGCAGCCGCAGCGGCGCTGCAGGCTGCCGATGGGGCGAGCTAGGCCGATGGAGCTCGAACCGATCCGCATCGTCGACGCGCCGCCGATCCCCCTCGCGGTGGCTGCGTCTGCCGACGAGCCCGGCTTCGAGGTGAGCCTGCCTGGCTTCTCAGGCCCGTTGGCTCTGCTCCTGCACCTGATCGAGTCGCGGCAACTCGAGATCCTGACCGTCCCGCTCGCGGACCTTGCCGACGCCTACGTCGCGCACCTCGCCGAGCATCCGGTCGACACGGCCCAGCTCTCGGAGTTCGTCACCGTCGCGGCCCAGTTGATCCTGCTCAAGTCGCGCCGCATGCTTCCCGGCGAGCCGTTGCCCTTGCCCGAGGACGCGTCCGAGGAGCCGGACGAGGAGGAGCTTCGCCAGCGCCTGCTCGAGTACCGAGCCTTCCGCGACCTCGCCCGCGCGCTCGGTGAGCGCGACCTCGCCGCCCCGGTCTTTCGCCGCGAACCGCGCGAGTCTGACCTCCCCGAGGTCCCCTCGGAGGTCCTCGCGGCACGGCTGTTGACCGACGCCCTGGCGGCGCTCGCCTCGATCCCTGATCCCGAGGCGGAACCGCCGGAGATCATGGCGCGGGAGATCACCATCGCCATGCAGATCGGCGCGCTGCAGGCGGCACTCTCGGCGACGGGCCGGATCGTCCTCCAGGAGCTGCTGGCGACCTGCCGCTCGCGGACCGAGGCGACCGTCACCGTTCTGGCCACCCTGGAGCTGGTGCGCCGTCGCCTGGTCCGCGTCGAGCAGCACGAGATCTTCGGCCCGATCCTGCTCGAGACGGTCACATGAGCAGCCCTCACGAGCCCGACGACCTTGACGCCCTGTACGAGGCCCTCCTGTTCATTGCCGAACGGCCCCTGACGACGGCTGAACTTGCCGAGCTGGGCGGCGTGCCGCGGGTGCATGCCGAGGCGACCCTGAGTGACCTTGCCGAGACCCTGGCCGAAGATGGGCGCGGCCTCCGCGTGCAGCGCATGGATGACACCTGGCAGCTGGTCACCGCCCCCGAAGTGGGCACACGACTGGCAGCCTACGCGGCCCGCCAGGAGGCGCGCCTCACGCCAGCCTCGCTCGAGGCGCTCGCGGTGGTGGCCTACCGGCAGCCGGTCACGCGGGCCGACATCGATCGTGTACGTGGGGTCGATTCCGACTATGTCCTGCGCTCGCTCATGCATCGGCGCCTGGTGGTCGAGGTGGGTCGGCGCGATACGCCGGGGCGGCCGATCCTGTACGGCACCACCTTCACCTTCCTCGAGCGCTTCGGCCTCACCTCGCTCGACGACCTGCCGGCGGCCGTGGCGCCTCCCCCAGGGTCCGCCGATGACGGCTGAGCGGCTGCAGAAGATCCTGGCGCGCGCCGGGGTCGCGTCGCGTCGCGCCTCCGAGGCGCTGATCGCGGCGGGTCGCGTCACCGTCAATGGACGAACGGCACAGCTTGGGGAGAGCGCGGACGAGGTCGTGGACATCATCGCCGTGGACGGGGCTCCTCTCGCCGGCCCATCGGCGCCCGCGCACTTCGCGGTGCACAAGCCCCCCGGCTACCTGTCATCGGCGCATGGCGAGCGCGGACGTCCGTCGGTGGTGGAGCTGCTCGGCCGGTCGCCTGGCTCGCGGCTCTGGCCGGCGGGTCGGCTCGACGTGGACTCCGAGGGGCTGATGCTGCTGACGAACGACGGGGCGTGGGCGAACCGTGTCCTCCATCCGCGGTACGGAGTGGAACGCGAGTACGCCGTGCTGATCGATTCGGAGCCGAGCGAGCGCGCCATGCGGGCCCTGCTTGAAGGGGTCGAGCTCGATGACGGACCGGCGCGACTGCTGGCGGTCGAGATTCTCGCACCGCCAGACGAGGTCGACCGCGACCCAGACGAACGCGGCGGCTGGCTTCGGGTCCGGATCGGCGAGGGACGCCGTCGCGAGGTTCGCCGCCTGTTCGCCGTGGTCGGGCACCAGGTGCGCCGGTTGGTGCGAACCCGGCTTGGGCCGCTCACGGTCAATGGTCTGCGCGTCGGAGAGTGGCGGCCCCTGGCCGAGCGTGAGGTACAGGCACTCGCCGGCGCGAGACCGCGCGTCGCCACGCCAGGGCGTCGGGCACCCCTCAACATTGCGATCGACGGGCCGTCGGGGTCGGGCAAGAGCACCGTGGGCCACGCGCTGGCGCAGCGCATCGGCGCCACATTCGTGGACACCGGGCTGATGTACCGCGCCCTGACCCTGGCGGCGCTCGAGCGGGGGATCGGCGCGGACGATGGACACGGGCTGGCCGCCCTGGCACGCGAAGTGAAGATCACCGTGCGCCGGCCGCGGCGCGAGCAGGCCGAGCGGCGCGAGACGGTGCTGCTCGATGGGCGCGACGTGACACGCGAGGCACGCACCCCTCGGGTTGACCGCGGCGTCTCCTCGGTGAGTCGCCACGCCGAGGTTCGTGCCGCCATGCTGGACGTGCAGCGCGTCGCGGCACGTCGCGGCGATACGGTGATGGTTGGCCGGGACATCGGCACGGTGGTGCTGCCCGACGCCACGTTGAAGGTCTTCCTGACCGCGGCGGCTTCGGTGCGGGCCGATCGACGGGCGGCGGAGATGGGCCGCCCTGACCGCCGCGATCGCTACCTCGCCGAGCTGCGTGAGCGCGATGCGGCCGACACCGAGCGGGACGTCGCGCCGCTGCGCAAGGCGGTCGGTGCGCTGGTGCTCGACGCGGGCGAGCTTGACGTGCAGGCGTGCGTGGAGGCGATCGTGGCGCATATCCCGGCACGCCCGTGAGCACCTGGTTCTTCCACCCGGGGTCGATCCTGACGAACTGGCTGAAGTGGATCCTCGGTGGCGGGAAGGTCCACGGCCTCGCGCATGTGCCCCGCAGCGGCCCGTACCTGCTGGTGGCGAATCACTGCTCGAACCTCGATCCGCCGTTCATCGGCGCGGCGGTCGGCCACTCAACCGGCCGGGTGATCCACTTCATGGCCAAGGAGGAGATCCGTCATTGGCCGCTCGTCGGCTGGCTGGGTCGGTCGGCGGGAGTCTTCTTCGTGCGGCGCGGGGAGAGCGACCGGGCAGCGCAGCGGCAGGCGCTCACACACCTCGCCGAGGGACGACCGATCGCCATCTTTCCGGAGGGCACGCGGTCGCCGGTCTGCGTTCTGGGCGAGGGGAAGCTCGGCGCGGCACTCATCGCCACGCGGGCCGGCGTGCCGCTCCTCCCGGTGGGGATCAGCGGCACCGGTCGCATCTTTCCGGGACGCAGCCGTTTCCCGCATCGGACCGCGGTCACGATCCGGATCGGTCCTGTCTTCCACCTCGTGCACCAGCCGGACGGCAAGCTCGACCGCGAGCGCCTTGAGGCCGGCACCGAACGGATCATGCGCGAGATCGCGAAGCTCCTTCCCGAGGGGCACCGGGGTCGGTACGGGACAGGCCCGATAGAATCGGGGGGATGAGCGCCGCTACCCGACCCGAGGTCCGCATCGCCGAGCGCGCCGGCTTCTGCTATGGCGTACGCCTGGCGATCGACAAGGCCAAGCACGCCCGCGACGAGGGGAAAGAGGTCACCACCCTCGGCCAGCTGGTCCACAACCCCGGGATCAAGGCCGATCTTTCCGACCGCGGCATCAAGACTGCCGACCTGGCGGACCAGGTCGAGGGAGGGACGCTGGTCATTCGGGCGCACGGCGTCCCCGCCGACGACCTCGAACGCGTGCGCGGCAAGTCCGACCTTGAGGTCATCGACGCCACCTGTACCTGGGTCCTCCAGTCGCAGAAGGCGGCGCGTGAGCTCGACGCGGCGGGCTACACCGTCTGCATCATCGGCCACGAGGACCACCCCGAGGTCAAGGGCGTGCGCTCGTATGCAGGCGACAACCACGTGGTGGTGGACGACATGGACCGATCCACCTGGGAGCGTGTCCCGCACACCAAGAAGATCGGCGTCCTGAGCCAGTCCACCATCCTGCCCTTCAAGCTCGAGGAGTTCGCCGCCTTCTGCCTGCGCCGCTGCCACGATCTGCGCGTGGTGAACACGGTCTGTCCGGTGACGTTGACCCGCCAGTCCGACTCGGTGGTGCTGGCTTCAGGGGTGGACGCCATGATCGTGGTGGGCGGCAAGAACAGCTCGAATACCAAGGAGCTGGCGGTCAAGTGCGCCGAGGTCTGCGCCGAGACGATTCACATCGCCGACGCCGATGAACTGGAGACCGATCACGCCGCCTGGCTCACGGGGAAGGCTCGCATCGGGATCACCGGCGGCACCTCGACGCCGGAGTTTGACCTCGAAGCGGTCCGCGACCGGATCTACGCCCTCACGGGGTAGTTGTGCGGTGCGCTGACCGCGCCGCTCCGCTGTCAGAGCGAATCATGCAGCAGTGCGTTCGTGCAACTGTGCTGCACGAATGCCCCTGACACGCGCACGGGGGTTCCGCAGGCAGCCGCCGGGGGCACGATCCCGATTGGCGGGTACACTCGGGGCATGCCCGCCGCCACTGCTTCCGCCTCGCTGCCCGTCGTCGCCATCGTCGGCCGCCCCAACGTGGGCAAGTCCACGCTCTTCAATCGGTTCGTCGGCGAGCGCGTGACGATCGTCGAGGACATCCCCGGCACCACCCGCGACCGGGTCTACGGCACCGGCGAGTGGAACGGCAGACGCTTCACGCTGGTCGACACCGGCGGCCTGGAGCTGCAGCCGGGGAGCGACATCGAGGCGCGCGTCCAGGACCAGGCCCGGGTGGCGATCGAGGAGGCCGATCTCGTCCTCTTCGTGGTGGACGCCGCGGTCGGTATCGCCCCACTCGACCACGAAGTGGCCGATCGGCTGCGCCGCGCGGGCAAGCCGACCATCCTGGTCATCAACAAGGCCGACAACCCGCGTCGCGAGCACGAGGGGGCCGAATTCTACGCACTCGGGTTCGAGCCCACCATCACCGTCAGCGCCCAGCACGGACGCAGCACCGGTGACCTCGCCGACCTGCTCGTCGAGCTGCTGCCGGCTCCCGGTCCCGCGGAGCTCGAGCCCGACGCATCGGTCCGCTTCGGAGCTGACATCGCCGAGGGTGACATGGAGGAGCTGGCCGAGACCGAGATGGGTCCGCCGCTGGTCGCGATCGTTGGCCGTCCCAACACTGGCAAGAGCACGTTCATCAACCGCGTCCTCGGGGAGGACCGGATGATCGTGAGCGACGTGCCCGGCACGACCCGCGACCCCGTCGATTCCGCGGTGATGCTCGACGGAGAGACGATGATCCTGGTCGATACGGCGGGCATTCGCCGCCGCGGCTCGGTGGCGCGGGGGATCGAGCGCTACAGCGTGCTGCGTGCCATGAAGGCGATCGACCGCGCCGACGTTGCGGTGGTGATGACCGATGCGATCGAGGGGTACACCGCCCAGGACGCCCACGTCGTTGGGCACGTGCTGGAGGCGTTCAAGGGGATCGTCCTGGTCATCAACAAGTGGGACGCGCTCGAGAAGGACGGACACACCGCCGACGACTGGCTGAAGGCGCTCCGCCGCGAGGCCCCGTACCTGGCATGGGCCGACATCGTGTTCGCCTCGGCGCTCACCGGACAGCGGGTGGAGCGGATCCTCCGCGAGGCGCGCCGGGTGGCCGAGGAACGCTATCGCCGCATTCCGACCGGCGAGCTGAACCGGGTGATCACCGACGCGGTCCGCGAGCATCCGCCCTCGCACGTGCGCAACCGGCTGCCCAAGGTCCTGTACGCGACCCAGGTCGCCGTGGCGCCGCCGACCTTCGTCATCTTCGTGAACGACCCCGAACTGATCCACTTCAGCTACCGGCGCTACCTCGAGAATCGGATTCGCGCCGAGCACGGCTTCCTCGGCACGCCCATCAAGCTGATCTTCCGGGAGCGCAAGGTGGACGAGGAGCGGCGCCCCGCACGCAAGCGCACCCGCCGCGCGCCGACCTCATCGCGGTCCCGCCGGTAGCCGGAGGTTGGCACCGGAGCCACCGCGGGCTGCTATCGTCAGCGGCGTGACGGGGCTGAGCGGGAACGGCAACCGATCGCCGCGCATCCTCGTGTACACCGGCAAGGGTGGGGTCGGCAAGACGAGCGTCGCGGCGGCCACCGCACTCGCCTGCGCACGGCGCGGCTATCGAACCATCGTGCTCTCGACCGATATCGCGCACAGCCTGGGTGATGCCCTCGGGATCGAGCTCGGGCCTGAGCCGATCCGGATCGCTCCCAACCTCTTCGGCCAGGAGTCGGATGCGTTCTTCAACGTGGCGCGCTATTGGGGCCGCATCCAGCAGTACGCCAGCAGCCTGCTGCGCTGGCGCGGCCTGGACGAGGTGCTCGCCGAGGAGATGACGGTCCTGCCCGGCATGGACGAGATCGGCAGCCTGTTATGGATCGCCGAGCATCACGACTCCGGCGACTACGACGTGATCGTGGTTGACGCGGCGCCGACCGGCGAGACGCTGCGACTCCTCTCCCTCCCCGAGGCAGGCAAGTGGTGGATGGAGAAGATCGAACCGATCGGGCGACGGATCAGCAGGCTGACCGGTCCGATCATCCAGCGCGTGGTCGGGATGCCGATGCCCGGTGACGACGTGTTCAACGCCGGCGAGGAACTGTTTCGCAAGCTCGAGCACCTGCACGACCTGTTGACCGACCCCGACAGCACCTCGATCCGTGTCGTGCTCACCCTGGAGCACGTCGTGATCAAAGAGGCCGAGCGCTCGTTCACCTACTTCCACCTGTACGGATATCCGACCGATCTGGTCGTCGCCAACCGCATCCTGCCCGATGAGGTCGGACCCTTCTTCCGCGGATGGTTTGAGGCGCAGCAGCGCTACGGACCGCTGGTTGAGGCGTCATTCGCGCCCATCCCGGTGCTGCAGGCGCCGTTCTTTGACCGCGAGGTGGTCGGCATACCGATGCTCACCGAGCTCGGCGCGGCCCTGTATGGGGAGACCGACCCGACGGTACACTTCTATCGCGGGCGCCCCTACTCGGTGGCGCGGGAAGGGGAGGAGTTCATCCTGTCGGTTGAACTGCCGTTCGCCATGAAAGAGGAGATCTCACTGACCCGACACGCCGACGAGCTGTCGATCGAGGTCGGCACGTGGCGGCGCAACCTGGTGCTGCCGCGGGCCCTGATCGGCGCTCCCACGTTGGGCGCCAAGTTCGATGACCATGTTCTCCGGATCCGATTCGCGGCTCCGCCCCCGACCATAGGAGGAAAGGCACGTGGAAGACAAGACAACTGACTTCGAGGCACGGATCGAAGCGCTGGAGCGCGGCACGCGACGCAGCGACAGCCGGCTGAGCATGGAGACCGCCTTCTGGGCTGTGATGCACAACGTCCTGCCCGAGGAGACGCGCCGTCACATGAAGGCGGCCGGTCGAGAGCAGCTGCTCGCGGCCCGCAGTTACCTGGACCACTGGATCGCCAAGATGGGCGACGAGCCGACGGCCGAAGCGGCAGAGCGTCAATCCATCGAAGTCGAGTAGCCCCGTTCATGACCGACCAGGTCGGGGTCATAGGGGCCGGCGCCTGGGGTACCACGCTCGCCGTGCATCTGGCGGCGGCGGAGCGACCGGTCACCCTGTGGGCGCACTCCGCGGCGGCCAACGCCGAGCTGGCGGCCTCCCGCCGGAACGATCGGTACCTGCCAGGCGTCACCTTCCCGCCGAACCTGCGCGTGGTCACCGATGACGCCTACCTGGCCGAACCGCACCGATTCTTCCTCGTTGCGGTCCCGTCCGCGCACCTGCGTGGGGCGCTGCGACTCCTGGCGCCGACCCTGTACCAGGGTGCCCCTGTCCTGAGCCTCGTCAAGGGGATCGAGGAGCGGACCTACCAGCGGATGAGCCAGGTGATCGCCGCCGAGCTGCCCGGACGACGCGTGGCGGCGCTCTCAGGCCCGAACCTGGCGCGCGAGATCGCGGCCGGCCTGCCGGCCGGATCGGTGGTTGCCTCCGACGATGCCGATCTCGCCGCAGAGCTGGCGGCCGTCCTTGCGAGCGATCGGTTCCGCGTCTACACCAACCCCGACCTGGTCGGGGTTGAGTTGTGCGGCGCGCTGAAGAACGTGGTCGCGCTGGCAGCCGGCTTCGTTGACGGTCTGCGGCTCGGCGACTCGGCCAAGGCGGGGATCATCACCAGGGGCCTCGCCGAGATGACCCGGCTGGGCGTGGCTGCCGGCGCGAACCCGATGACCTTCGCCGGGCTCGCCGGCGTCGGCGACCTGATCGCCACCTGCATGAGTCCGCTCTCCCGGAACCGCCGGGCCGGCGAGCTGATGGCATCCGGACTCTCCTGGACCGATACAGCCGCCCAGCTCAACGGTGTCGCCGAGGGCGTCTTCACCGTTCGTGGAGCGCTGGAGCTTGCGGCGCAGTACCAGGTGGAACTGCCGATTGCCGAACAGGTGGACGCGGTGGTGCACGGTGGGCGCGCGCCGATGGAGGCGGTCGCCGAGCTGATGGCGCGCACGCCGAAGGATGAGCTCGCCGACTGAGCTTCAGGCCGGCTCCAGGGTGAGGTATTCAGGCTCCCAGATGGCGCGATCCACGGCCGGCTCGACCTCTTCGTCGCGGTACTGCCGCCCGTAGCCGCTCTGCCGCGCGTGGCGGACGACGGCCACCGCAATGGCGCGCGCCACGCTTCGCAGCTGGCGAATCGGTGGGTACAGGGCGCCCGTCTCCAACCGCTCGACGGTGAGCATCCCGGCCAGCTCTCTGGCCGCCACGAGGAACGTGTCGTCGGTGAGCTCGCGTGCCTCGGCGACGATCGCCCCAAGGCCGACGCCAGGGAAGATGAGGACGTTGTTCGCCTGGCCGATGATTCGCGTTCCCCAGTCGCCATGCGCATCAGGGAAGGGGCTGCCGGTCGCCACCAGGGCGCGGCCATCGGTCCATGCCAGGATCTCGTGAGGTCGCGCCTCTGTCTTGTCGCTGGGATTTGAGAGCGGCAGAATGACCGGCGCGTCGTCGTGGCGCGCCACCTCGCGGATCAGCTCCTCGCTGAACGCACCGGGCGAACCGGTCGTGCCGATGAGCACCGTGGGCCGGAAGGCGCGCGCGACCGCGACAGGGTCGCGCAGGGCCGCTTCGTCCAGCCCCATGGCGGCGACGCGACCCGCATCGGTGGCGTAGGGGCGCTGATCGGCGGGGAGCTCCGATCGCGCCGTCGTCACCAGGCCACGGCTGTCGATCATGGCGATGGCGTGGGAGGCCGCAACCGCGTCGATCCCCTCATCCGCGAGTTGCCTCGAGACGAGGCGCGCGATCCCGAGCGCCGCGGCACCGGCGCCCACGAAGAGGACCCGCTCACGGAACAGCCCGCCTCGGGAAAGCCGGGCGGCCAACAGACCGGCGAGTACCACCGCGCCGGTTCCCTGTACGTCGTCGTTGAAGCTGGGGAGCCGATGCCGGTATCGATCGAGGATGCGAAGCGCGTTGTGCTGCTTGAAGTCCTCCCACTGGAGCAGCGCCCGCGGGAAGACGCGGCCGACCGCGTCCACGAATGCCTCCACCACCGCGTCGTAGTCGACGCCGCGCAGCCGTGGGGCCCGGTATCCGAGATAGAGGGGGTCATCGAGCAGCTCCTGGCGATCCGTGCCGACATCGAGCGAGATGGGCATGGTCTGAGCCGGGTAGATGCCTGCGGCCGCGGTGTACAGCGCGAGCTTGCCGACCGGAATCGGCATCCCTCCGGCACCCTGGTCACCGAGGCCCAGGATCCGCTCGTTATCGGTCACCACGATGAGTCGGATGTCTCGATCGGTTGCCGCTCGCAGGATCGCGTCGATGCGACCGATGTCGGCCGGCGTGATCCATACGCCCCGCGGGCGCCGGAAGATGTGGCTGAACTCCTCGCAGGCGCGACCAACGGTGGGGGTGTAGACGATCGGCAGGAACTCCTCCAGGTTGTCGACGAGGAGGCGGTAGAAGAGCGTCTCGTTGCGGTCCTGCAGGGCCGCGAGGCCGATGTAGCGCTCGAGGTCGTCGGACTTGCGCCGCACGTGCTCGAGCTCGAGCGCGACCTGCTCATCCATGGATGCGACGCCTGCCGGCAGCAGGCCGCGCAGCCCAAACTGATCGCGCTCCCGCTCGGTGAAGGCGGTGTCCTTGTTGAGCAGACGCCTGGCTATCAGCTCGGAGCCGCGGAACGGAACGCGAACCGGACCCCGCGGCGCCTCGATCGCCGGGGGCACCGCGGAGCTGGGTGCGTCGGTGTGCATCTCCATCGACGCTACGGCGCATGGCGCGATCGGGGAAGGGCCGATGGAACTCCCGCCGCGGGTCCGATGGCCCGCCACCCCTTCGACGCTCGTCGGCGCCGTGCGCGTGTCGTACACTCAAGGTCCGGTCGGGGCGTAGCGCAGCCTGGTAGCGCACCTGAATGGGGTTCAGGAGGTCGAAGGTTCGAATCCTTTCGCCCCGACCAATACCACGCCTTCGTCGCGTCTAGCAGCCATTCCCAGGAGCCACGCGTGCTCCTCGCGAGGATAAACGGCCGCCACCCGTGAGCCCGCCAGGTCAATGCGATCGAAGGTCTGACGCGCTGCTTCCTCTTTGAGCGTCCCAGGCACCGCAGGATCGCGCCACAAGCCTCCAAAGTCCGCCAGGAGCCGGCGCGCGTGCTCGAAGGTCTCCCGACCCAGCCGCGGTGCGATGGGCGCCGGGCGGTCAATGGCCGACCATGCTCGGGTGAACGCCGCCAGCGAGATGCGTCGCGCCGCGAGGTCATGCTGCAACTGATCGCGCTGCGCATCACGAGCGAGGTCATCGCCTTCGTGCCGATCGCCCTCCGGCTGATCCCGGACGACCTGGACAACCGCGTCAATGTCAGACTCTGAGAGGCGAATCCGGTCGAGTAGCGAAGCCACGTGCTCCTCGATGCGGTCGGCTCTGTGGGTAAGGCTCGTGTCGCAGGCCGGCCGGGCAACGTGGCGAACTCGACGTATGCCCCCGTTGGCGTCCGCGCGGTAATGAGTCCCACACCGCGCACAACGCAGCAGGCGCACCAACGGATAGTGGCGGCGGGTGAACCCGCCGGCACCGGCCGGGTGGCGAGTTCCGACGCTGAGCGCGCAGCTCCTGCACACGCTCGAAAAGCAACGGGTCGACCGGCGCCGGAAAGCGTGTGGGCCGCTCCTCTTGATCCACCCGTCCCTTGTGACGCACCGCCCGGCCCGCGTACAGCGGGTTCTGGAGCAGCTCCTCGACGTGAAACTCGGTCAGGCCGAGCTCGACGGAGATCGAAAGGTCGGAATGAACGCCCGACGCATAGAGCGTAAATGCCGCGCGAGCCTTGGCGAGCTCCGGGCCCTCGACCGGTTCTAGCAGACGGTGTGCGGCCCGATGGTGCGAACCCCGAGGGGGGTCGCCCGCCAGGGTCGCCAAAGCGCTCCCATTTCGCTCCGTAGCCACGGCCGACGTTGCGTGAGAGCCGGCGGATGTAGCCGGCGTCGCTCACGGCCTTCAGACCTTCGAGCTCGAAGGTCTCGGTGTTGCCGGCGATGAGCCCGTCCGCGCAGAAGACGACCACGACGCCTGCCCGTTCCAGCTGATCGCGGTATGTGAACGTGTCAGCCACTTTCGGGCGAACCGGCTGGTGTCATAGCAGAGCAGGACGTCGAACGCGCCTCGCTCCGCATCGGCCAGCATCCGCCGGAAGTCCGTGCGCCGAAGCGTCTCCTTGCCGCTGACCAGGTCGACGTATTCGAACCCGCTCCCCGTCAGGCCATAGCGGTCCGCGTAGCGGATGTGCTCAGCCCGCTGAATCGCCGGTCCGTATCGGTCCGCCTGGCCCCGGGTTGACTCACGGATGTAGCCCGCCCACCGCCGGCCTGCCAGGTCCTCGGGCCGCCGGTCGTGCGAGTCGCGAGCCAACATCGTTACGCCTCCCTAGCGAGCCTTCGGCCGAGGTGCTTGGACGATACCCCTATCACACAGGCCCGCGGTGGCATCCGCTGCCAGCTTCGCCTCAACCATCCGGGCGAGCACCGCGACGAGCGTAGGACTGCAGGCGGGTCGTCAGCGGGGGAGTGGGCCGCTTCATCGCCGTCGCCACCAGCGTTCATCGTTGGGTTCCGCCGTCTCGGACTCCGCGACGGGTCTGAGTACCGCGGCTCCCAGCGCGGTGATGCGGAGGTGCCATACGCCGGGGAAGACGTGGCCGTCTTGGAGGAGCCGTTGCAGCCGCGTCTGATCCGCCGGTCATTCGTCCCGAGCCGGGCCGCGAGCGTACCGCTGCCGGCTGGCTTGCCGTCCGCCAACGCTAGGAGGATGGCTTCCTCGCGACCCAGCGTGTCTTCGGTCATGTCGTCCGCTCCGCCCGGGCGTCCGATTCCGCCCGATCCCAGCCGGCACCGTCTGAAACCAGCGATCTGGCTGGTTCCGCCGGCCGAATCGCGGCGTCCGATTCCGCCCGATCCCAGCCCGAACCGTCCGCGGTCGCGGATCCACCTTCTGCGGCCGAGAAGAGGTCCAGCCACAGGGAATCCGTGCCGCCAAGCTCGTCGTAGTGGTCCAGCAGGGTATCCAGCCGCACGAACGCAGGCGACGGCGTCTCATCCCCCAATCGATTCCGGTCCACCGCGGCGCGGGCAATGCCCACAAGCTCCTCAACGAGCACGAGTTGAAGCGCGAGTCGGGTCCAGCCGCGCAACCTCCGCCTGCCGCGCCTGAGGGCGTTCCTCCATGCCGCCCATCACACTCGCCCCAAGGCCATCGCGGACTGGTAGGCGATGGCGAGATCGTCCTCGGCGGTGCCCGGGTCAGGGCCGTCGCCAGGCATCCACATCAGCCACCAGCGCGGCTCGCCGGTGACCGGACGGCGGGGCCGTAGTGCCCAACGTGGTCCATGGCCGTCGAACGCCCATCGCGCTACAGAGGCGGTAATAGGGTCGCGCTCGGGAAGGTAGCGGTTGACGAACGGGTCGTCGCCGGAGGCATAGGGCGCGACAACAAGGTCGGGGGCTGGCTCGCCGGGGCGGCGTCACGCCCCGCCAGTCTCCGAAGCCAGAGATGGCGCGCCGGCCAGCCAGCGCCTCGACGTACCCGATCACCCAGTCGGGACCCGATGGGTCGATCCAATGCGGATCCGGCTTGATCGCGTAGTCGATTGTGGTGGCGAGGTGCGTCTGATCCCCGGCGTCGTCGCCGGTGGCTACCTGGAGTTGACGCTTGACCGCCTCCGCAATCGTGTCGGCCCAGCCTGGCATGAGCCACACCCATTGAGCGGCCGCCTCGCCAAGGACCGAGCGCCATTCCGCTTGCAGACGCGGTTGCCACGCTGACATGTGGATCGGTGCGTGCGTCTCGAAGAGCAGGTTGGCGTGTGGGTGCCACGCGCGGGTGCGAAGGTTGATCGTGACTTCGAGGCGCCAGATCCCGCCCTTCACATCGGCGATCCACCAGCTCCGTCGTCGCATTCGCCCGATCGCTGCTCGGATGCGATCCAGCTCGGCGCGCAGTTCCGCAGGGCGGACGTTCGGAACCGTGAGGACGACAAACCAGAGCCGGCCGGCGTGTAGAGCTTGATCGTGGCGCGCCCGGTACCGATCGCGCACCTTCCAGGCGCGGCGCATGTCGCGGAGTAGGGGCATGGCGGCTTGTCGCAATGGTCCGGCAGGCCGACGCGGTTTCCCGAGTCCTCATTGCGGAAGAGGGCAGACCAGCCACACCCTGCCCAGCCTTTTTCGATCTTTCGCCAAAGCTCGTGCAACGCCGTCCCCTCAACTTCGTGCAGTCGGTCGCGTGCAATGGCGACCAACCGGCGTCGGCGGGTGCTGGCACTTGCATCGCGCGGTCCGATGGATCGTGCACGTCTGCGGGTTTGATCCCTTATCAGCCGCCCCTCCCCTTGGGGGTTTGGGCCGGCTGCGTCGAGTGAAGGTCTGTGTTCACCGGTCGAGCCGGTGATAGAACTCCGCCCGTGGGAGATCGCATATATCTCCTCGGTGGCGGCTCCGCGGAAGTTCTCAAGGCCGCCGCGGAGCCGCCGATCTTCGCTTTCGAGGGAGACTTGCGGTGCCCCTCATGCCTAGCCCAACTGACGTCGGGCCGCGAGAGGAATCTAGCCCCGACGCCTTGTGGCCCCCCTATCGCGAAAACGCCCTTGACTACGGGGCCGGTCGCTGATGGGTGAAGGACCGACGTACGAGCGCATGGCAGCCGTGGCGCAGGCTGCTGGGTACAGAGATGTGACGCCAAGCCGGGTGCATCGGTGGGTTTCGGATGAGCTCCTCCCAACGACTGGCCCCAGGATTCCGCTTGGCAGACGTGGCTTCGAGACGCGCAGATCCGAGCAGTCGATCGATCAACTCCTCGCCCTCTGTACGATGCGGGCGCACTCCAAGCGGCTAGACGAGCTTGCCGTCCTCCTCTGGATTGATGGATGGGAGGTCCCTCTTGCCCGTGTCCGGAAGGCGCTACATGCCTACGCGCCTGCGCCGCGACCTGTTCCGAAAGGAGCGGCGCGCGATGAGCTCGATTGGCAGCTCGGCGAGCTGGCCTACAAGATCGCGCCTCGGATCAAGGCCCGGTTCGGGCGGCGCGGCGTGGACCGAGAGCAGATCGCGGATGCCGTGCTCCCGATCCTCCAACTCAGCGCGGGCCTCCGTGGGCGGATCCGCAAGCGCGACGCGGAGGTCGTCGAGGCATTCACAGGCATCGAGCGTGGGAGGAGCGATTCGGTGTCAGGAGTCGAGCCGTGGCTCCTGACTTAGCCGTCCGAGGCGGTGAGGCTCACCAGCAGCCTCTCCATCACAACCATGCACGACCTCGTCACAACATCAGGTGACACCGACTTGGAAGAAGCCGGGCGGCGACTGCGGTTCTGGATCGAGGTAGCACCAACCGTCGCTGGATGGTCCGCTGTCGCCGGCGATCCCGAGTTCGCGGCGCTCCACGTGTTTGGATCGATCCGCCCACGCCGAGCGGTCGAAGGACTTGTCCTGATGCTCTTCTTCGATAGACTCGGGTTGAGCGAAACACACGATCAGCTGATTGCCGGTATCACGGAGCTGGTGAGGGCTAGTGCCCGCGACTCCGGGTAGGCGCGGGACCTACCGGCCGATGAACCGTGAGCGCCTCGAGTTCGGCCAGCCGTTTCCCCGCGTCACGTGACGGCGCCGAGCCCAGCCCGCGTCACGTCCACCTGGCTCGGGGACAACCTCGACGCGCTCGTCAATGGGCTTGCGGAAGCGCCGCACGGCGTACGCGAACACGTTCGCTCAACCCGTGCGTGGCCAACGGAATCCGTCCGCGCAGCT
The DNA here is from genome assembly GCA_963695195.1 of uncultured Chloroflexia bacterium. GTDB lineage: Bacteria > Chloroflexota > Limnocylindria > QHBO01 > QHBO01 > CF-167. The sequence continues at coordinate 2,379 of CAVOGE010000004.1, read as the reverse complement.
CCCACGGTGCGCAGGAACCGGGACCGTGTCGTGTACTGCGACTTCACGCCATGCCCGGCCGACCAGAAGGGGGGTCCTTTCGGCGACGCGTGGTCGCACAGGTCCCGGCGCGGGCCTCATGCATTCGAGCTCCCTCGCCCACGGTATCATCGTCATGGCGCGTGGCACGCCCGCTCAACGGGTGAACGAGGACACCGTGCAGAAGCTCACCCCAGATGCTCCGGAGACGCGCAGTGCCGACATCGTCGGTGACAGCATCGAGGATCTAAAGGCGATCTTCCCAGAGGCCGTTACCGATGGGCTGATCGACTTCGAGATACTCCGGCCGCTCCTCGGTGAAGCAGTCGACGACAGCGACGAGAAGTACGGCCTCACATGGCACGGCAAGCGGCGCGCCCGCCAAATCGCCCTTACCCCCTCATTAGGAACCCTGCGCCCGTACCCCGACGAAGGTGTCGATTGGCACACGACCAAGAACGTAGTGATCGAGGGCGACAATCTAGAGGTTCTAAAGCTCCTGCAGAAGAGCCTCGGTGGGAAGGTCAAGCTCATCTACATCGACCCTCCGTACAACACAGGCAAGGATTTCGTATACCGGGACGACTACCGCGACAACATCCGCAACTACCTCGAGGTCACGGGACAGGTCGACAGCGCCGGGCGACGAATGTCGACGAACGCCGAGGCCTCCGGCCGATTCCATACGGATTGGCTGAACATGATGTATCCGCGGCTGAAGCTCGCGCGGAATCTTCTCCGGGATGACGGCGTTCTGTTCGTCAGCATCGACGATTCAGAGTTGGGGAACCTACGAGCCGCCTTGGACGAGGTGTTTGGGTCCGACAACTTCTGCGGCGTAATCAAGCGGCGCGCGGCACGCAAGACGGCATTCCTGAGCAAGCGCATGTCCGAATGTGTGACTACATCGTTGCCTACGTTCGGTCGGACAACGCAGCGCCGCTGACCGCGGGCCAGGTGTCAAGTGGCACGCGGCCCGTGTTCAATGTCGGCAACTCGATCTCGGTCCGGATCCTCCGCGCCGGAGCGGTCGCCAAATGCAGGGACGGACGCTACTTGGCCGGCCGTTATGCAGCTCGCAGCCTCGGATTCGAACTGCTCGACACGCTTCGCATCGTCAATGGAGTTGTCCAAGACGACGTTCGCGTCAGCGGGCCATGGCGCATGAATCAGGAGGTTCTGGACCGGTCGATGTTCGTGACCCGCCAGTTCGGCCTGAGGCGAATCATGCTTCCCGACGAACTCGATCAGGCTAGGTTGCTGAACGATCTGCTGGACGACAAGGAGTGCTATAACGAGAAGGGCTCGGAGGAGCTCAACGCCCTTCTGGCAGACGGGGTATTCGACAACCCGAAACCCAGGGGGCTTCTCGATTACCTGACAAAGGCGGCAAGTGTTCGCGACGACGATGTCGTGGTCGATTTCTTCGCAGGGTCCGGAACAACGGGCCATGCCGTCATGGCCCAGAACCTGGCAGACGCCGGCGATCGCCGGTTCATTCTGGTCCAGCTGCCGGAGAGGCTCGATCCTGAGGTCGATGACCAGAAGGCCGCGGCGGACTTCTGCGACTCAATCGGTCGGCCGCGCACGATTGCGGAACTGACCAAAGAACGCCTTCGCCGGGCGGGTCAAGCGATACGCGGTGACAACCCCGATACCGCACGTGATACCGGGTTCCGCGTCTTCAAGCTGGACTCAACGAACATCCGGGCCTGGGATCCGGATCGTCAGCACCTAAAGCAGACGCTCGAAGACGCCGTTGACCACCTCAACGCTGATCGTAGCGAGCGGACATTCTCTTCGAGTTGCTTCTCAAGCTCGGTCTAGACTTGTGTGTGCCGATCGAGCGGCGCGAGATTGCAGGCAAAGAGGTCCATGCCGTAGGCGGCGGCGTTCTGCTCGTCTGCCTGGCGCACGCTATCGGACAGGTGGAGGTAGAGGCACTCGCGCGGGGTATCGGCGAGTGGCATTCCGATCTCGCGCCGACCGGTGATTCCACGTGCGTCTTCCGCGATAGCGCCTTTGCAGACGACGTCGCCAAGACGAACCTGGCTGAGATTCTGCGCCAGCAAGGGCTCAAGCAAGTGCTGAGCTTGTAGCCGCGGATGAAGCTCCACTTCGAGCCCGACCTCGACTTCCAGCTCCAGGCGATCGAGGCAGTGTGCGACCTGTTTCGCGGCCAGGAGGTCTGCCGGACGGAGTTCACGGTGACGTCTGATGGCCGCGACCAGCCGATGCGATTGGGTCTGCAGAGACTAACTTGGGCATCGGCAACCGCCTGACACTTCTCGACCCCGAGATCCTTGCGAATCTCGCGACGTACAGCTCCGGAACGGCCTCGCACCCGTGCCGTATTTTCTT
>CAVOGE010000003.1:0-7292 GCA_963695195.1 uncultured Chloroflexia bacterium | reverse complement strand
AATACCACGCCTTCGTCGCGTCTAGCAGCCATTCCCAGGAGCCACGCGTGCTCCTCGCGAGGATAAACGGCCGCCACCCGTGAGCCCGCCAGGTCAATGCGATCGAAGGTCTGACGCGCTGCTTCCTCTTTGAGCGTCCCAGGCACCGCAGGATCGCGCCACAAGCCTCCAAAGTCCGCCAGGAGCCGGCGCGCGTGCTCGAAGGTCTCCCGACCCAGCCGCGGTGCGATGGGCGCCGGGCGGTCAATGGCCGACCATGCTCGGGTGAACGCCGCCAGCGAGATGCGTCGCGCCGCGAGGTCATGCTGCAACTGATCGCGCTGCGCATCACGAGCGAGGTCATCGCCTTCGTGCCGATCGCCCTCCGGCTGATCCCGGACGACCTGGACAACCGCGTCAATGTCAGACTCTGAGAGGCGAATCCGGTCGAGTAGCGAAGCCACGTGCTCCTCGATGTATGGGAACGCGGTCCATTCGGATCTCGTCAACGGGTGCCGGTGTCCGGCCGCGGGGCGGGCTCAGGCTCTCTACTTGGACACCGACTGCTCCGCGCCGGTGGTGTATGATTCTTTACGCTTTCCAAGGCCTTGTGGGGTGGAGTGGTGGCCGACGGGCGCAGTGCTCCCGTGCGAAAGAATGACCGGGGCGTCACGGGGAGGGGCGGAGTTGCCATCGCCGCCTCCATGCTGGTCGCGACGGTCTTGGGATCCGCGCAGGTCGGAGCCGTCGACGAGGGGTCGCAGCAACCGCAACGACAGGCAGCCGCCGCCACAAGCGGATGGCTGCGCGACGTCGAATCATATGCGCGGGAGTTTGACGTTAGCTTCGACGAGGCCAGTCGCCGCGCCGCGCTCCTTCAGGACCTCGACCGGTTGATAGCGGCCGCTCGCGAGGCTTCGTCAATTCGCTGGGCCGGCGGATGGGTCCAGCATGAGCCAACGTTCGGCCTCGTCCTCCGGTTTACGGGTCAGGACAGCGGGCTCGATGAGGTTCACGAACTGATCCGCCAGGCACCGGTGCCGGTGTCGTTCGAAACAGGCGCTACCCACTCGATGGCTGACCTCGAAGCAGCGCATGACCGACTCCGGGTAATACTCGGTGAGCGCTGGCCTAGGGTGGGATCCGGAATAGACGTCTCGGCTGGACGACTACTCATTACAAGCCCAACGCCCATCAGTCAGGCGGATATTGCTAACTTGGCTGGCGTGGCCGGGGTACCCGTGTCCGTCATGGTTGGCGGTGCAACACAGCAATTGCACACCTATGGCGGTAAGCGCCTCACTAACACAGGCAGCGGTACGGACGCGTGCACCGCGGGCTTCACCGTCCGCAACCTCACAACAGGAGTTGAGGGGCTGACGACCGCCGGTCATTGCCCCAACCCCTTGACGTACTGGCAGGATGGCTCAACCAGTTATCCACTCACGTACATGGGGGTGCGTTGGGACGCTGACCAGGACGTCCAGTGGCACAAAGAGGACGTGCATGTCGTCTACCCCAAGTTCTGGGACGGATCCGCCCTAAGGTCGCAACACGCACTGGTAGCCCGCCTTGACATGCCGAACGACTTTGTCTGTCACTACGGCATTAGCTCTGGGTTTAGCTGCGGAACCGTGATAACGATCCACTTCGACCCGGGGGACTACTGCGGCCCAGAGAAGAACGACCCCTGCGACGCCACCTGGGTCCTGGTAGACGGGACTCAGATCGATTGCGACTTTGGTGATAGCGGCGGCCCCGTCTTCTTTGGAACGAACCTCTACGGCACGCTGATCTTTGGATCCATCAACTTGTATACGGAAGAGTGCTACTGGTTGGCCTTCATGTCGATCGGGTTCGTCACGAGTGGCGGAATGAACCTCGAGGTGCTGCTGGAATGAGGAGCCGGGCCTGCGGCGCGCTCCTCGCAACGCTCCTGGGGGTCACAGCCTGCGGGCCGAGCCCAGCGGGTTCGACGGCTCCGTCGGAGTCGGCGTCGGTGCCCGCGAGCCTCTCGTCAGTCGTGGTCGCGTTCTTCCCGATGCCATCAGCCCAGTTGATGGCACGGACTGAGGGTCAGTTGTCGATCGATGGACAGTGCCTCGTTCTTCGCGCCGGGGGAATAACGACGGATCTGGCCTGGCCAGCGCCTGATGCCGAGTGGGATGCGGAGAGCGGCACGATTACCATGGGGGGGATTACCGCCCAGGTCGGCGACCACGTTGTCGTTGGCGGCGGTGAAGGTGACTTCACCCTGCGCGACGACTGGATCCAAGCGCCACTGCCCGAGTGTCAGCGCGAGCCGATGTGGTTCGTTCATGGCCTGGTGGAGGCCAACGGCTGAGGCGGGCGACTCAGGCAGCCAACGCGTTGAGGACGTGTCGGGGAAGCACGATCCGGACAGTGGCATCGGCCGGGTCGAATCCTTTCGCCCCGACCAAGACGGCCTTCGCACTCCGTGGCCGATCAGGTTCTGACGGCGCCTCCGGAATGGCGTTGGGTCCTGGGCGGGCCTAGACTCCGTTCTGTGGCAACCGCACCACAGAGCACCGGGGCCAAATCGCGCCGCTCTGGTTTGCTGCCTAGTCTGCCGTGGCCCTTCGTCGTCGCGGCTCTCGTAGTCCTCGCCGCCATCGCGGCCGCGGTGGTTTGGTTCAGTCCGCCGATGGCGAGGAATGCGGCCGAATGCACAGAAGTCACCAGTTCGCAATGCCGTCCGTTCCTGGACGCCCTGTACGGCTCCCTGGGCGACCGTGGGGAAGAGGTCGCGTCCGTCCGCGGTCGGCCTTGGTGCGGTGAGGATGCGTGTCAGCCGCTGTTTGGCGCCTCCGCGCTGCGTCTTCGGGTCACCTACTACGACAACACGACAGAGGAGTACCTCTGCATGGCCGGGCCTTGGGACGATCCGGTCTGCGAGCCTGCTGTCGGGAGCCCATGAAAGGAGTCAACCTCAGCCGGAAGGGTTGAAGCTACCCAGCCAGTATCAGCCGCACGGTCTCTGGGACAACGAGCTGGCACCTGGTATCGGCCGGGTCGAATCCTTTCGCCCCGACCAAGATGCTGAACATGCGGCGCTCACGGCTGCCCTAGCTGTCGTTCCCACTCACGTTGTTGACAGATTGAGAGCCCTCGTGCTCGGTATGGGGTTGTCGACACTCCATTCCGAGGGAGGGCTCTCATGCTCCATCGTACGGCTCACGCCGTTCGGCCGACGGCTCCTGGTCGAGCGTGTCCTGATCGAGGGCTGGTCGCCGGCCACGGCGGCGGAGATGCTCGGTGTCAGCCGGGCTACGGCGTACAAGTGGCTGCGCCGGTACCGAGCCGAGGGGACGGCCGGGCTCGAAGACCGTTCGGCGCGACCCCACCGCCGGCCGAGGGCGCTGACCGACCGCCAGGTCCGCCGGATCATCGTCGCTCGACGTCGGCTGCGCGTCGGCCCGCACCGCCTGGGGCCCCTGCTCCACCACCCACGCTCGACCGTGTACGCCGTCCTGCGCCGCCACGGAGTGAGCCGCCTGGCCCACGCCGATCGGCTGACCGGCGCGCCCATCCGCTATGTCCGGGAACGACCGGGCGAACTCATCCATGTCGATGTCAAGAAGCTCGGCCGGGTGCCGCCCGGCGGCGGGCACCGCATCCACGGGGCGTCAGCTCGCAACCACCTCGCCCTCGGCCACGACTATCTCCATGTCGCGATCGACGACGCGACCCGGGTGGCCTTCGTCGGGGTCCATCCCGACGAACGGGCCGCGACCACCGTGCGCTTCGTCTCGGATGCGATCGGGTTCTTCGCCGACCACGGTGTCCGGGTCGAGCGGGTGATGACCGACAACGCCATGACCTACACGCACTCGCAGGGGCTCGCCGAGCTGTTCGCCGAGCGCGACATCCGGCATGTCCGGATCCGCCCCCGTCGACCGCAGACCAACGGCAAGGCCGAGCGGTTCATCGGGACACTCCAGCGCGAGTGGGCGTACCGCCGACTGTTCCGCTCGAATGTCGAGCGCCTGGCGTCACTGCCCCGCTGGCTCGACGCCTACAATCGCCTCCGTCCTCACGCCGGGCTCAAGGGTCAGGTCCCGATGTCGGTCCTCGTCAACAAGGTCGATGGGAACGACACCTAGTTCAGCGGGAACCAGTAGAGCTCGGCTGCCGCGATGCCGTCGAATGGCGCCGGTGTGGTCATTTCGAAAGGAACATCGCTGCTGGCCGGCAGGGTGGCGTTGCCAAACTGGCCTCCGATGATTGTGCCCGCGTCGTTGCGGTACACCGCGATCACCTCGATCTCATACGCCTGGGCGAGGGCGGAGCGGATCAAGCCCTTCGTCGACTGATTCCCGTCCGGTGCGACTGTGGTCGTGATTTCGTCGAATAGCACAGCACCCGGATCGAGAGGGGTGGCCGCGCGCCAGTAGGTGCTGTTGTCCGGCTCGATATTGGCCGACATCGTCGCGGCATCACTCGCACCGGGTACTACTCCCGCAATGGCGGTGGTTGCCAGTGGAGGGATCGACCACATCGCTAGGTGCTGCTCGCCGACCACGAGCCCTGTGCCATCTCGGAACACGACCCGCATCGTGACAAGCTCGGCGGACCATGCCGGATTGGGGTTCCGAAGGATCACGGCAAACGAGGCGAAGCCGCCTTCCCACCCGCCGCCCTCCGCGAATGCGGTGAAGCCGGTCTCGACGATGGCTACTTCGAGTGGCCGAGTACCGACCCCTGACGCGGAAGGGCTCGCTGCTGTTGCCAACGGCAAGGATCCGCTCGCTTCCGGACTCGCTGTTTCAGTCTCGGGACTGCTTGAGGGCTGACAACTCCCCACGGCCGTCCCAAGAGTCAATAGCACGGCGTATAGCATTGCCCGACGCACGACGGCATTCTGCTGCCTCGCGTGGCGGTGCGGCGCCTTCTGCGCCCGGGATGTGTCGGTCGCGGCTGACTCAGGCAGCCAACGCGTTGAGGACGTGTCGGGGAAGCACGATCCGGAGAGTGGCATGGGCCGGGTCGAATCCTTTCTCCCCGACCATACATCTGAGCACGAATCGGCCCCTCCCGGTCGGCGAGCGCTAGGATGGCGCCGTGCGCCGCGCGATGCCGGAAGCAGCCTCGGTGGTCGTGGGTATCGCCGCACTCATCGTTGTGGTGTTGCTGCTGGCAGCGTGTGGCGACCCGCGGGGCAGTTCACCGGACGGCAGCGAGTCGGCGGGGCCGGTGTCGGTGCCAACTGGTACGCACCCGGCGTCACCGTCTTCAACGCATGCCCGGTCCGCGAGCCCGGCGGCTACCCCGTCACCCTCAATGGGATTCGGCGCCCTGCGGTTGACGGAACTCCTGGCTCTGCTGCGGGTCGCGCCGGAGCGGCGCGACGGCTACGACCGGGACCTCTTCCCGCAATGGTCTGACGATGACGGTGACGGCTGTAACACGCGCTGGGAGGTTCTCATCGCCGAGTCGCTGACGCCAGTGAGCGTCGCCCCTGGCTGCCGGCTCGGTGGTGGAACGTGGTTCAGTGTGTATGACGGGCTGACCTTCGTGGATCCGGCGCAGGTGAGCATCGACCACGTAGTCGCCCTGGCCGAGGCGTGGGATTCAGGTGCGTGGACCTGGTCGCCGCAACGGCGGGAGGCGTTCGCCAACGACCTCGGCACCGGGTGGGAGCTGATTGTGGTCTCGCCGGACTCGAACAGCCGCAAGTCGGACATGGACCCTGCCGACTGGCTGCCCGATCGACCCGAGGCGATCTGCGACTACCTTGGCGACTGGCTTGCCGTCAAGGTGCGTTGGGATCTCACAGTCGATCAGCCCGAGCACGACGCCATCGCGAGGCGCTCAGGGGCGTGCGCATCCACGCGGCGGTTGGTGATCCGGGCCCAGGCCGACGCGTCCGCTGGCGAGTCGGCGTCGGTCACGCCATCAGCCTGCGACCCTGCCTATCCTGGCGTCTGCATCCCTCCGCCACCGCCAGACCTGGACTGCGCGGACGTTGCGTATCTCCGCTTCACCGTGCTGGAGCCAGACCCTCACCGATTCGATGGCGATCACGACGGGATCGGCTGCGAAGGGTAAGCGCCTCCTACCAGTGGGGCGCGGTGGTCGCCGCCGGGCGCCTGGGCGTCGAGCGCTCGTAGCTCCCACCAGGTGCCGAGGCGTCACGCTGCCTCGAGCGGAGCGCTGCCTCGACGGCGGCAGCCAGCAGGCTGGGATTCGGCGGGCCGTTGGCGGGCGTCACAGGGTGTTCGCCGTGCGTCTGCTCCCAGTTGAGCATGAGACCGCCGGACGTCATGACCACCGGAATGTCGGGGTAGAGCCTGCGGATATCTTCGAGGAGTTCGGCCCCGTCGTCGCCGGCCGCCCAGACGTCATACACGAGCACATCGGCCAGGTCGACCTGCCAGCAGGGCAGCCCGCGCATCACCGGGCACTCGCCGCCGCCCGCCGGCCCGGCGCACTGATCCACCTCGTAGCCCATGCGTCGGAGCCCATCGGCCTCGATGTCGGCGATGTCAACGTCGTGGTGGACGACAAGCACGCGCGTCATTTCGGCTGCCTCCTTCCGCTGCGGCAGGCCCGATGGCTGCACCGGCGGCACCGCCAGACAGGCCCCCGCGTGCTCCAAGAATCGTCCGATCTCAGAAGGTGGGGAAGTGTCGAATGTCCCGCCATTGGCGGGCCGATGGCGCCTCGGGCTGTGCCTCCGCGGCGGGGCCGGGTGTGTCGGCACCCCGTTCACGGCGCACCACCGTTGCAGGGGCGCCACAATTGGCCGATGAGAGCTGATCGAGCCGAGCAGCACATCCAGCGAGCCAGTGAGGTGCTCCGCAGCGCGCCCGCGGGGATGGTGACCGATCTCGACGGCACACTGTCTGAGATCGCGGACACGGCAGCCGCGGCCATTCTGGTCGACGGGGCGCGCGAGCTGCTGAGCACGCTTGGGCGGAAGCTCGCCGTGGCGGCCGTGGTGACCGGTCGATCGGCCTCCGACGCGCGGCGTATCCTCGGCCCGGTTGGACGCGAAGTGCTGATCGTCGGCAACCACGGTCTTGAGTGGCTGCCGGCGGGATCGGATCTGGCCGAGGTACCTGACCAGGCGGACGGCCTGCGGGCGGACCTGGAAGCGGTCTTGACAGCCGTGCCGCGGGCGCCAGGCGTCGAACTCGACGACAAGGGCCTCTCGGCGACCGTCCACTACCGGGCTGCGCCCGACCAGGAGTCCGCTCGGCTGGCGCTCCTGGCGGCTTTTCGCGTCCTGCCGCCGGGGATCGAGCTGCGGGAGGGACGACGCAGCGTCGAGCTGCGACCGCTGGCCGCCG
>CAVOGE010000002.1:0-19200 GCA_963695195.1 uncultured Chloroflexia bacterium | reverse complement strand
GCGCTCACCAAGATCAGTCCACTTTTGCTTGGCAAAACCGGACCAGTCTGGTTGCGTGATTTGGCGCGCTGTTGGCGTCGCGTGTTGAGCGTGTGGCCGCGGTGTCGCGTTGATGCTGCGACTGTGCGTGAGGCACGGGCTGTGTTTGCCGAGGGTCGGCTTTCGGGCTTTTGATTTTGATCTGAACTAAAAGCAATCAGTCTTTTGCTTTCAGACCGAGTGGCTGACGCCCGACTGGCGGGCGCCGGTTCTGTGGCGGCTCGGCGGCGTGACTGCTTGAACCTTCAGCCCTGCTGGGGGCGTAGGGACGGGCCTTCGATGCGGATGGTGTGGCAGCGTTCGCGCACGCGGCTGAGCAGGGCGTCGACGAGGGCGCGGTTGCCGAGGAAGCCGTGCCATTCGGGGTAGTCGAGGTTGCTGGTGATGAGGGTGGGTCGGCGGTGGTGGCGTTCTTCCATCAGCTTGAAGAAGATGTTGGTTTGTTCGGGTTTGAGATTCAGATAGCCCAGCTCGTCGATGAGCAATAAATCAACTTTGGCGAGGCGCTTGAGCAGGGCGCGCGAGGAGCGATCGGCGAGCGAGGCGTACATGTCGTCGAACAAGTCCTGGGCTTTGACGAACAGCGCGCGCTGACCGTTTTGCAGGGCTTTGAGCAGCAGCGCGCAGGCGAGTCCGGTTTTGCCGACGCCGGTCGGTCCGATCAGCACGATGTTCTCGGCTTTGCCGATGAACTCAAGTTCGGCCAGGGTGCGCATCTGGCGCTGGTTGATGCTGGGTTGTTGCTTGAACGGAAAGGTCTCAAGGGTCCAGGTTTCGGGCATGCGCGCGTTCTTGATGCGCCAGGCCAGCGCGTTCTGTTGGCGGCTGTGCCACTCGGCGCGCAGCAAGCGCGTGAGCACGCTGGCGAAGGGCTGGCCTTGGGTTTCGGCCGCGCCGGCGATCTCGTCGAAGCGTTCGGCGATGCTGTGCAGGCGCAGGCTCTTGAGCAGTTGTTCGAGGTCGTCATTCACGGTTGGGCTCCGGGTTTTCTGGCAGGACGAAGTAGTCTTTGGCGATCTGCTTCAGGACCAGCTTTTCCAGCCGATCGAGATCGAACAGGCCGTAGGTGTGCGCGCAGGTGCAGGCTTTGATGAACGCGTCGCGCGGGTATTCGCGCAGCATCGTGAGCAGTCGCCGCAACGGCACACGGCGGCTGCCGGTATGCGCTTTGAGCTTGGCGAGGTAATCGGCGAGGCGCGGTTCGAGCAGCCGCAGTTCGACTTCTTCGGGCGACGGATCGGCGCGGCGCGGTCGCTGGCCGCGCGGCGGTCGATGGGCTGGATCGGTGATGCGCACGTCGAGCGGTCCGAGTACGCGCGCATGCGTCGCTACCCGGCGTGGTCCGAGGTAGATGTCGACCTTTGCCAGCGTCTCGCGCACTTCGAGTTGCCGGCCGATCAGCGCGTAGGGCACCGAGTAGCGCACGCGGCTCAAGTGTACATAGCCTTCCGGATCGACCATGCGCCCGTGTACCTGATAGACCTCGGGGATGTGCAGCGGCAGGGCCTTGAGCGCCGTGCGTTCGAGCGCGAACAACTCGCGTCGACTGGCGTGCAGCTTGTTGGAGTACTTGGCGTTCCAGTCGTCGCAGGTGGTCCGCGCGGACTGGTTGAGCGCGCCCCAGTCGACGAAGTCCTCGCCGGTCAGGAAGCCACGCTCGATGCGCGCAAACGGCGCTTCGACCCGCGCCGAACGGTTGGCATCGCCGATGCGATGGGCCTTGAATCGAAAGCCGAAGCGCTCGGCGAAGGCGGCCATCTCCGGCGCCGGGATCATTGCCTCGCCGCTGCCGGCGGCGACGATCACGTGGGTGTTGTCGATCATGCAGTCGCCCGCGGCGCCGCCGAAGTAGACCAGCGCGTCGGTCAAGAAGGCCTTGCACTCGAAGCGGGTGAAGCGCGGATAGCACTGGAAGAAGATCATCCGCGAGTAGCACAACACCAGCGAGGCGGTCTGCACGCGGGTGAGTACGCCGCCGATCTTTGCCCGATGCGGCGAGGTGTCGTGCTGCATCTCCTGTCCCGGCGCGAAGGTGTAGCGTCCGGAGGGTAGCTTCGGACTGTGGCCGATGCCGTGGCGGCGGCAGAACGCGGTCAGCGCCGCATAGGAGATATCGGCCTTTTGCTGGGTGAGCGCCTCATGGATGCGGCCGAGGTGCCCCTCGAAGCGCGCATGCAGATCGAGGATCTGTGTCCGCCAGGCCTCGGCGCGTTCGCTTCGGACCAGCGACGGCACCTCGGCGCGCCGACTGGCGATGACGGCCTGTGCGCTGGAGCGCGCGATGTGCAGTGCAGCGGCGATCTTGCGGCTGCTGTGACCCTGTTCGTGCAGCTTCAGGATCGCGCTGCGGGTGGCTTCATCGAGCATGAGCGGTCTCCTGGTCACAACGTTTGAGCAGGGCGTGCAACTCGGCACGGGTCGCCAGCAACAGGCGCTGCGCCTCGTCCCGTTGGTCGTCTGTGAGCCCAGCGATCCATCCCGATGGCAGTTGTCGGCGCAACCGTCGCGCCATGCCGGCGAGGTACTTGAGATCGTCGAGCAGTTGTTGCAGCGGCGATTTCTGCGCGGCCGCCGCGGTCGCTTCTGCCTGCGCACGAAGAAAGGTCTGCGGGGTTGTCTCGATCAATGTGCGCGTGCGGGCGTTGCCGGACTGCCAACCGGCGTACAACGCGCCGACCTGCCGTGTGGTCGGCTTCAGCGCAGTCAGCGCACCGCTCAAGCGGATCGCCGCCGCTGCGTTGGCGCGCGCCAACGGCACCAGATACTTCATCGCGGCGTGCGCCGCGATTGCGCCGGCGCGCACCTGTTCCTGGATCGCTGTCGGCAGTTCGACGGTGAGCGCCAGGCGCCGCGACACCCAGCTCTTGCTGCGATCGAAGCGCCGCGCCAGATCCTCCAGCGACAACGCAAAGCGCTGCGCCAACTCCGCCAGCAGCCAGGACTGCTCCAGCGTGTTCTCGCCCGCGCAGCGCATCATCCGATCGAGCAGCAGCGCTTCGGGCTCGGCGACCGCCCAGGTCGTGCTGCGCACGCGATCAAACGCCAGCCGCCGCAACGCGCGCACCCGCTTGTAGCCATCGATGACCACAAACCCGGCATCCGGCTGCGCCACCACCACGATCGGCAGTTGCTGTCCAATCTCCGCCAGCGACGCCAGCAGTTGCCGTTCCCGCAGCGGACTTCTGCGGCGCAGGCCCTCATAACGTAAATCCAACTGATGCAGTTCCAGTTCCATCGTGCCCTCCCAGTGGCCTGCGCACACCGATTGCTGCAGTGCGTCTTGCCTTGTTCAGGCCCGATTGGAACACTCAGCGGTTTGCGCACAAGCGCACCAGAAACCGCGCCGAAAACACCGCAGAAAGCCGCGCCACGCCTGGAGATCGCACCGTGGACATCGGCCTGTACTGGGCCCCCGCCGTGCTCGCACACAAGCTCGAGCGGCGCCACCTGCCGGCCCCGGTTGAAGAGATCTGGAATTGCCGGCGCATGCCGACCGGCCTCGGACAAACCGCCACCGGCGATCGTCTGGTCATCGCCTGCGGCGGCCGCTGGATCGGCTACTTCCAGCTCGTCCCCGAAGTGCTGTACACCCCAGCCGACCCCGCCTGCCCGTACGCGTTCATCTTCGACGCCAGTACCTGGACAGCCCTGCGCACCGGCATCCCCTGCAAGCCGTTCCGCGGATGGACCTACAAGGTCCCCGCCAGCGTCTTTGCTATCCCGATAGCCGACGTCGGAAACACGACGATCTGATCAGGCACGGGTGGACTGATTTTGGCGAGCAAAGGTGGACTGATTCTGGGAAGCGCCGCAGCGCGAGGTGCAATGTACAAGTAATGGTCGCGCAGAAAAGGCTGGCCAACCAGTTCTCTCGCGGGGCCGACCGACAGGGCAGCGGAAATAGCGTGAGCTTCCACCAACACGTCACGCCCATCTACCTTGATGATGAGCTGCCCGCCATGGTCCCGGGCGCCGGCACGTACACGAAGTGCCTCACGCAGCACTCGCACCATCTCGGTTTGACGGGCGGCAAAGTCGAGGCGTGACCAGTCGAGGGCTGCGCCGCTGTGGAACTTACCTTTGGCAGCATCCCTGACGCCAGCTTGTGCCAGACGAATGATCGCGTCATGCAATGCCTCGTTCACCCGCACCTTCAGGTCGGCGTGGGACGTGACAATGCCGCCGCGGAAAAAAGTCTGCCTCGCCAGTTCGTCCTGGAACCGCTTGTTGCGGATGCCTGCTGCATCCGACTTGTGATAGGGATGTTACCAAGATGTTTGAGCCGGACCTTAGCTGGTGCATTTGAAAAATCCGTCATCATTTCGGCGCATACTTCGCAGATGCCGACATCTCCTGCGCTGTTCGCCCCAACCGGCATTCCCATTGCTGATGACCAATAAAATGCGCATCCTTCACCGACCTGAATACAAACGTCCGCGATTCCCAGGTACCGCCAGCAGGGTCTGCATCTCATTGATCCAAACGCGATCGCCGCCGTCCGGCGATTTCCATCACCTCGATGTTGAGCCTTTAGCTCGCAGCAATATTTCCGTGGTGACGTCGTCGCGCCACTGGAATTTGTCGTTGCACCGGGCTGGAGCGTGGCCTCGAAGAAGTAGCGGGGGAGCTTCGCCATGATCATCGCCTCCTTGGTGATTTCGTCGGCAGCAGGCCCTCGGTCTCCTGCTCCAGCGCGAGGATGTCGGCGCTGATCTCGGCGAGGGTGCGGAGCTGCGGGCGGCTGGTAGAAGTGGCGGGTGAAGCTGACCTCGTAGCCGATCTTGGTGTCGGCTCGACGATCCACGCATCGGGCGTGTAGGGCAGGACCTCGCGGCGGATGAAGGCCTCGATGCCGCCTTCCTCCAGCAGCGGGATCTGCTCGTAGTCGCGCAGTTCGCTGTCGGGTTCGTATTCGACGATGCAGGTTTTGCCGTCGATCTCGGCGGCATACAGGCCGCGCAGCGGGTCGGCTTGTGGCCTTGCCGGGCTTGTGGACCTTCTTGATGACGCGGGCGCATCCTCCACGCGCCAACTCACGGCATTGACGATGAGCTTCAGGTCGGTGGCGACTGGCTTGATGCCGAGCTTCCTTGAGCGCGGCTTCAACCTGTTCCAGAAAGAGGTTGTGGTCCTCGAAGAGATCGTCGCCGAGTTCCTCGCGGAGCGGTGTGGCGACCTCGAGCAGCATGGCGTCGCGCTTCCAGGTGGCCTCGTTGAGCAGCTTCTTTCTTCTTCTTGTCGGGCAGGCTCTTTCTTGGCGTGTCTGCTTCGTCGTCCTCGTCCTCCTCGTCGTCGTCGCCTTGCCCCAGTCGTTGACCAGTTTCTCCAGCTGCTTGCGCACGGAGGCGGGGTTGTCGAAGAGGGCGTCGCCGAGTTTCGCGTAGAGCGCGGCGCGGATGTCCTCGTCGCCGGAGGCGTAGCGCAGGGTCTCGATCGCGCTGGCGGGTGAGCTGGCTGTGGAGGCGCAGCGGGCGCTCGACCTTCACCTTCCAGTAACCGAAGGCGGCGTTGGGGAAGATTTTCGACTGCTGCGCGTTTCCTCGAAGGCGAGGAAGGTGTCGCAGATGCGCTGGATGTCCTCGGCGGCGAGTTCGCAGTTCTTCTTGCCCATGTTCTTGCGCAGCGGGCGGAACCACTGGGTGGCGTCGATGAGCTGCACCTTGCCCTTGGCGGTGTTCGGGCTTCCGGTTGGTGAGCACCCAGACGTAGGTGGCGATGCCGGTGTTGTAGAACATATTCAGCGGCAGGGCGACGATGGCCTCCAGCCAGTCGTTCTCGATGATCCAGCGGCGGATGTTGCTCTCGCCCTGCCCGGCGTCGCCGGTGAACAGGGACGAGCCGTTGTGGACCTCGGCGATGCGGCTGCCGAGCGGGGTGTCGTGCTTCATCTTGCTCAGCATGTTGGCCAGAAAGAGCATCTGGCCGTCGCTGGAGCGGGTGATGAGCGAGTACTCCGGATCGCCGGCGTGCTGGATGACGAAGCGCGGGTCTGTAGATTCCTTCTTGCCGCCCATGCGTTCGAGGTCGCTCTTCCAGCTCTTGCCGTAGGGCGGATTGGCGAGCATGAAGTCGAACTCGCGGGAGCGGAAGGCGTCGTTGGAGAGCGTGGAGTGTTCGGCCGCCGACAATGTTGTCCGCCGCGTCGCCGTCGCCCTTGAGCAGGAGGTCGGCTTTGCAGATGGCGTAGGTCTCGGCGTTGATCTCCTGCCCGATACAGGTGGGTGGCGACCTGCTTGCCGTGGGCCTTGGCGATCTGCTGGAGGGTCTCCTCGGCGACGGTCAACATGCCGCCGGTGCCGCAGGCGCAGTCGTAGAGCAGATAGGTGCCGGACTCGATCTTGTCGGCGACGGGCAGGAACATGAGGTTGGCCATGAGCTTGACGGCATCGCGCGGGCGTCCAGTGCTCCCCGGCTTCCTCGTTGTTGTCCTCGTTGAACCGGCGCACCAGTTCCTCGAAGACGGTGCCCATCGAGTGGTTGTCGAGGCCGGGCAGCTCGCCGACCGGGTGCGGGCTGAGGTTGATGTCCTTGTCGAGGAACTTCTCGATGAGCTGGCCGAGGCCGTCGGACTCGGAGAGCGCGGGAATCTGATGCCGGAATCTCGAAGTTCTTGAGGATGTCCTGCACGTTCGGCGAAAACCATCGAGGTAGGCAAAGATCGTCCTTGAGCGTCTGCTCCGGTTGGCGACTTGAGGATGACGCAGAGGAAGGGCGAGGTGTTGTAGAAAGCCTCGCCAGAGGCCGAGCGCAGCGCGTCGTCCTGATTGGTGATCCTCTCCTTGTCGAGGGCCGCTTTCATTTCCAGCACAGCCTGCTTGGTCGGCTCCAGCACCGCATCAAGGCGGCGCAGGACCGTCATCGGCAGAATCATCGCGGTACTTACCACGAAGACATCGCGTAGAGTGTCGTCTGCGATGCCCCAGATGAAGTTGGTGATGTGATCCATTGCGAGTTAAGCTAATCCATAGGGTGGTTTTCGTTTTGGGTCGCGTCGAATTAAGGGTTTGAGTGTGCTGTCATTTGGACCACCAAGGCGGCGCTCAGTGACTTCCAGCAGCCAGCAGTTGGGCATGGTTGCATCTTTCGAGGTGAACGGCACAATCAACTGCCGGCAGGATGGTCTGCACCTGAACCCTCGAGCATCTCGTCCGTCAGTCGCATGCCCGAGGTTCGACCATTTCCATGGGAACGACGGTTTCTCCGCAGTCGCTCAGCTTCCCGGGTGCTGGCGGACAGGATCTTCACAATAGATGCTTCTTCTCCGACTTCCACTCGTCTCCGGTGGACAGACCGGCGAGGCGTACCGCGCTCGATTTCGCCATCAAGAACGGCTACACGCACGGCGGCGGGCGACCGCGAGGGCGAGAGGCCGAAGTTTGCCTCATTCCTCCGAAGTACCAACTCGCCGAGCTGGTCGATGGCTGCTACCGCCAGCGCACGCGACGAAACGTCCAGGACAGCGATGGCACGCTGATCATCAATCTGGGCGAGTTGGAAGGTGGAAGCCTGGCGACCCAAGTTTTCGCACAGAAGCAGGGCAAGCCACACCTGCTCGTGCCCCTCGACGCCGGCGTGACCGAAGTCGCGGTGGCGAACGTTCTTGCGTGGCTTCGCGAACACGCCGTCACCGTCCTCAACGTGGCGGGCCCCGCGAGAGCAAGCGTCCCGGCATCTACGACCAGACCGTCAGCTTGCTGGTTGCCATCGACACTGCTGTGCGCCAGGGACCGGACAAGCCATAGGCGTGCCGGCGAAAACTGGCGTCCCGATCAGGGATCGGCGTCGTCGCCTCCTGATTCCGTCACCCCGTACCGATCTGGACCTGAAAGCGGCTCACCGATGTGCGCAACACCAATGTAGGGGATTTCGAGCGCCACGCAGCGCCCGAGCGCGCTGTGCTTGCTCAGGTCCTCGTCGGTCTGGCACAGATAGACCGAGCGCTCGCAAGCAGCGCAGAACCGGATGGCTGGGTCGCCTTGCACCGGTTCCAACTTCTGCTAACGGGCGCGGCAGCGCTTTGCCAGCGGGCACTGGAGGATGTCCCATGAAACTTTGCTCATGCCGCGGCCCTCATCTCGTTGGCGCCATCTCCGCGTTCCGGTAATAGCGCACCCTGCAGGGCGCTGTCCTCCTCGGCTTCGATCTGCGCAGTGCTGGCCGCGCGGAGCTTCAGGGCCAGATCATCGTGACCGAGCGAACTCGCGCAGCGCGCCAGCCAACCCAGGCTCCACACGGACTGTTTGGTCGGATCGACCACACGGCTGATCGCGTCCTGGTGCAGCAGGCGCGCGGTGGCTTGTTGGCCGAGCGCGGCGACAATGTCGCCCTTCAGCACCAGGTACGCTGGCTGCGGACTGCGTTCCATGACTATACTGCGAGCGCGGCTATGGCGGCGCAAGCGGCGAACTCACTCCTCGACCCAAACTCCGGGTACACCTCGGTCCGGTCGCGCGCCCTGAAGGACGCGCCTACACACGAATTATTGGATCTCAGGGCCCTTACTTGGGAGTAGGCGGGTGCTTCAGCGCCCGCCACCACGCGAATCGGATCGCGCCCGGGTTCAACCTGATTCAACGGCATAGCCAACGGTCGGGCTACCGCCGCCAGGCGAAGAAGCGGCGGAGGACCAGCGGGCGATGCCGGCTGGAGCCGGGTGCGGTTGTAGGCGTCGCCGGCCTTGCGGATCGCCTCCGCCTGGGTCGGGTAGGGGTGGATGACGCCCGCGAGGGTGCCGAGCCCCATGCCGCCGACCATCGCGGTGGTGATCTCCGAGATCATCTCGCCGGCGTGGCGGGCGACCACGGTAGCGCCGACGATGGTGTCCTTGCCTTTGCGGGTGTGGATCCTGACGAATCCTTCGGTCTCGCCCTCGGCGATTGCCCGATCGACCTCCGACATCGGCACCGTGTAGGTGTCCACCTCGATGCCGCGCGCGGCGGCGTCGCGCTCGTAGAGCCCGACGTGGGCGATCTCGGGGTCGGTGTACGTGGTCCACGGGATCGTCAGACGACTGGCGCGCTTGCGGCCGGCTATCGGGAAGAAGGCGTTCTGGATCACCGCCCGCGCCTGGAAATCCGCGGTGTGCGTGAACTTGGTCGCCGAGCAGACGTCGCCTGCGGCGAAGATGCGCTTGTTGCTGGTCCGCAGGAAGTCATCCACAGTGACACCGCGGCGGCCGTACCCGACGCCGGCCCGCTCGAGCCCGAGCCCCTCGACGTTGGGCGCCCGCCCGGCACCGACCAGGATCGCGTCGACGGTGATCGTGTCGGCTGCCCCGTTCTCAGCGAGGTGGAGCACCTTGCCGGCGGGGGTTGCCTCGACCCGTTCGACCTGGGTGGCGAGGCGGACGCGGACACCGTCGCGCTCGAGGGCGGCCTTGAGGATGACGGCGGCCTCGGGGTCCTCCCGGGACAGGAACTGTGGCCCGATCTCGATGATGGTCACCTCGGTACCGAGCCTCGCGAAGGTCTGCGAGAGCTCGCAACCGATCGGTCCACCGCCGATCACCGCCAGACGCCGCGGCTGCTCGGTGAGGTTGAAGATCGTCTCGTTGGTGAAGTAGCCGGCTTCGGCCAGGCCCTCGACCGGTGGCACCGCAGCCCGGGCGCCGGTGGCGATCACCGCGCGGGTGAAGCGCAGCGTCGCCCCGCCGACCTCGACCGTGTCGCGGCCGGTGAAACGGGCCTCGCCGAGGTAGACGTCGATGCCGTAGTGCTCGGAGAAGCGCCGTGCCGAGTCGTGCGGCGCGATGTCGGCCCGCACCCGGCGCACCCGCTCCATCACGGCGGCGAAGTCGATCCTCACGGTGCCGTCGATGTGGACCCCGAACTCGGCGCCGGCCCGGGCGTCGAAGGCGGCCCGCCCGGAGCGGATGATCGACTTGGACGGCACGCAACCGACGTTGAGGCAGTCGCCGCCCATCAGGTGGCGCTCGACCAGCGCCACCTTGGCTCCCAGACCGGCGGCGCCGGCAGCGGCGACCAGGCCGGCGGTGCCGGCACCGACGACCACGAGGTTGTAGCGGCCTGGGGGCGTCGGATTGACCCAGTTGGTCGGGTGGACGCTGTCGATCAATTTGCGGTTGTGCACGTCGTCGGGGAGGACGCCGAGTTCAGGGGGCACCGCGGGCGGGGTTGGAGTCTGGGGGGGAGCTGCGTTCATGGGGTGACCTCCTGGGACTTCTGCTCAGCTTCGCGGATGGCCAACGTGCGGCGGGCCCGGCGCACGATCAGGGTGAGGGCGGCGATGGTCACGACCAGGGCGATCACCAGCACCCACGGAACCCGGCCCTGGGAGAGGGCCGTGGTCACGGCGTCGGCGCCGACGACGTAGAGCACCGTGCCGGGCAGCATGCACAGCCACGACCAGACGACGTAGGTGCGCAGCGGCACGCGGGTGAGGCCGAAGCCGTAGTTCAAGAGGTTGAAGGGGAACAGCGGCACCAGCCGCGTGATGGCGACGATGATCGCGCCGTGGTCGCGGGTGAGCCGGTCGAGGTTGGCGAACTTCTCGTTGCCCTCGAGCCAGCGCACCACCGAGCCGCGGGCCAGGAAGCGGGCGACGATGAAGGCGCCGGTGGCGCCGAGCGTCGAGGCGATGCTCACCAGCACGACACCCACCACAGATCCGAACATCGCTCCCGCGGCGACGGTCAGCACCGAGCCCGGCACCGCGGCGACCACCGCGGCGGCGTAGACGAGAACGAAGACGACCGGGGCCCAGGCGCCGAGCGACAGGATCCAGTCGCGCACCTCGCCCACCCGCGCCCCCGCGCCGGTGACCCGCGCCAGGACCAGAATGCCCACGAGACCGAGAACCAGGACAAGGGGTCGCACCCACGGTCGGGAGCGGGCCTCAGCAGAATCTGCGGTAGCGCTCATCGTCCTCTCCTTCGCCAACACGTCCTGCCCCGAGATATGCCCTCCCGAGCAGATCGGTTACCACCCCGAGCAGTTCTCCAGAGCCTGGGCCATGGCGAGAACTGGGTCAAGTGGGCATGCGGAATGGGGGAACAATGTCATCGCGAGAAGGTCGGGCCGCCAGAGGCGGCGCGACCGACGACGCGATCTCGCCCTTCCCGTACGGACCGCCCTTCAGAGAACAGACTGCTTCGCCTCCCTGCGACAGTCGGGTGGCTCGCAGCGAGAGACGAGAGGTGGCTGCCCGAGCCCTGCGCGTGCCTCACTCTGGCGGCAGGCCTTCCAGAGCACGTGACCTCACGGTGCGATCGCGCCGCCGCAGGAGCTGCCGGCGCCGGCCGTGCAGCCGAAGCAGTGCCGGCGCGTGACGATCTCGCGCGGCGGCCAGGACGTCCGGGTCGAGGTCGCGGACGTGGAGGGGCCGCCCCTGGGCCGAGAGGGCCGGCAGCTCGAGCATCTGGTTGAAGTCGCAGTCGTAGAGGCGTGCCGTCCCAGCCGACCGAGAGCGTGTTGCGGCACATCAGCCCCGCCGACCGCCGCCGGGTTGAAGGAGTCGACCAGCAGCTCCATGTACGCTCTCGCAGGTTGCCCGGTCGCCTCGAGCCACTCGAGGAAGCGGGTGATCGGCATGTTGGTGAGGGTGAAGAGGCGGTCGAAGATGACGCCGTGGCGCCGCTGCCGAGCTCGCGCTTGCCACTCGCGCTCGAGCGAGGCCTGGCCGCCGGGGAGGAACGCGCCGACCGGGTTGTGCGACGAGGGTCAGCGACGCGGCGCCGTCGCCCTGGCCGTAGCCGAGCGCGTTGAGCCGGCGCAGCGCCTCGAGCGACTTGCTCGAAGACGCCGTCGCCGCGCTGGGCGTCGGTGCCCGCGCTGCGGGAGTGCGGGAGCGAGCGACGATCTCGACGCCGCGCTCGGCGCAGCCAGCTCGGGCAGGTCGCGCAGCGCGGGCAGCGAGCAGGACCGTCAGGTTGCAGCGGTCGATGACGTGCTTGCCCGCGGCGCACGGCCTCGTCGACCAGGTAGCGGAAGCTGCGGGTTCAGCTCGGGCGCGCCGCCGGTGATGTCGACGGTGTGGGCGTCCGGTCGCGGTCGCAGCGGCCGCCAGGACAGGCGTCGACCGTCTCGCGGTCCATCATCGCGTCGCGTGCGGTCGGGGCCGGCGTCGACGTGGCAGTGGCGGCAGGTCAGGTTGCAGAGCTTGCCGACGTTGACCTGGAAGATCTCGAGCGGCGCGGGCCGCGAGCGGGAGCGCGCCGGCCGTGGCGAGCGCCCGAGAAGTCGCCGCGTGCGGGAAGCCGCGAGGTCGACCCGTCGAGCACGCTGAGCTGGGCCTCGGGCGAGGCGAGGCCGAGCTGCGCGGCGCGGCGCCGAGAACGGAGCGGCGCGTGGGCCGGCGCCGCGCGTCTGCAGGCAGGCGAGCGGACTCGCTCCGACGGGAAGGCGAGGGCGTCGGGCATCCGGTCTACATCGCCGCCTTGTCGGACGTGCTCGAGCATCTGCACGCCGTGGACCAGCGAGGCGCCGCCGCGGATGGCGCAGGCGACGTGGACGCCTCGGTCATCTGCTCGAGGTCGGCGCCCTTCTTGAGGCACTCCTGGCTGTAGGCGTCGATGCAGTAGGGGCACTGCACCGCGTGGGCGACGGCCGAGGGCGATGAGCGCCTTCTCGCGCGCCGAGAGCGCGCCGTCGGCGAAGACCGCCCCGTAGTAGTCGAAGAACTTCTCCGCGAGCTCCGGCGTTCCCCTCGCCGATGTCGCGGCGAACTTCGGCAGGTGCTCGGGCTTGTAGTAGGTGCTCACGTCGTCGTTCCTCCCTCCGTCAGCTCCGAGCAGGCACCGTTCGCAGCTCACCGGCAGGCGCCTCATCGTTCTCCTTTGCCGCAGCCGGCGCGTAAATTACAGCAGCCCGGCCGCGCGCACGATTCCCGCCAGCTGCTCACGCAGGGACGCGGGGGCGCCGTCGTCCCTCACTACCGCCCGCAGGTCCTCCAGAGTGTCGACGTCGCGCTGGGGCTCCAGCTCAGCGTACCGCACCCCGAGCTCGGTCAGGCGAGACCGGGTCGCCACAAGTGTCTCGGGAGAGGACCAGGGAACACCCTGGAACATGGCAACGCCCGGCTGACGCTGGGCGACCAGCCAGTACCCGCCGTCCAGCGCCGGACCCAGCACCACGGGAGCCTGCTGACACAGCCAGGCAGCCTCGAGGAGGTGACTGCTCGTCATGCCAGGGCAGTCGGAACCGACCAGCACCACGGCATCCGCACCGGCGGCGAAGCGGCGCTGGAAGGCAACCGCCATCCGCTGCCCCAGATCCCCGTTGACCTGCAGAAGCGTCGTCACCCCTGGCGGTGGAGACCATCGGTCGTCCGGCGGCTCGACCAGCTCGAGCGTCACCGCAGCGCCGGTACCACGGAAAGCCTCAGTGTCTGCTCCAGCAACAACCGGTAGACCTTCGCGGCGGCCTCGGGCGCCGAGCTCGCTGGCCAGCGCGCGTCTTCACCTTCCCTGCCACAGGCACCCGTCCGAAGACGACCACCTCTGCTCTCGATCGGCCCTTCCCATACCAGCGCGCCAGCCGTCTCCGGCGACACCCCGAGACGGAAGAGTGCCGGAAACGTCAGCGTGCACAACCGGGCGCGGCAGCGGATGGCGCGCGACCTCCTGCCCGTCGTCCGCACCTCGAGGAGCACCCTGCAAGCCTGCCCCGTCGCAGGCACGCCCTGACCAGCGCCACGTCCTCCATCAGCGGCAGCATGGGCACCCCGCCCACCGCCTCGAGCACCTCCCGCCTGAGGAACAGAGCCTGATCACCGTAGGGGAGCCCCAGACCTCGTCCCCGCAGGTCCAGCAGCCGCCACCAGAGGCGATCACCGCGCTCCGACTTCGCCCCGGGTGGTGGATCGGTGTGAAGTCGAAAGCAGCCGAAGGACACGGCTGGATCTGCCAGCGCCGCTCGAACCGCGGCCAGCCACCCTCCAGGGAGGCGACAATCGGCGTGCAGGAAAAGCAGGGCGTCGGTGCCGGCTCCAGCAGCCCCGAGGGCCAACTGCGCCCCGCGGCCCCGTGCTCCCGTGACCACCGACACCCGCGGGAACCGTTCCTTGACCAGCGCCACCGTGCCATCGCCGCTGCCGCCGTCGGCCAACACGATCTCGACCGCCGGGTCCTCGCCCACCGACTCCAGGCACGATGAAATCGCTTCGGCCTCGTCGAGAGCTGGGATCACCACCCGCACCGTCGTGATCGGCCCGGGCGCTGCCGGGCGGGATCCCGCTCTCCGGATGAAGGGACCTCGGCACGCTCCGCGCTGCCTCGAGACGATCCCTCACTCACGACCCCGAGAGTATCAGGCATCCGGCGCCGCCACCTTCCCGCTGGCGCGCGAAAGCGCAGCGACCATGCACCAGCGAAAGCGCTCGAGACCCCGCCCCTTGCTACCCCACTATCATCCGCCGCAGCGCTACGAGCGCACCGCCTGCGAGAATCAGCGTCAACGCCAGCAGGCCCGGCCAACCCAGGACCGGGATCGGCCAGCCGCCACCTGACCCCTGAGCTCCACGGTCACGGCACCCTCGTCCGGGTCATCGGAGGTGACCACCAGCGAGTCCTCGAGAGGACCGAACTGATCCAGTGCTGGCAAGAGGGCGACTCCAGTACGGTGCAGCGCTCCGAGGTCACGAGCGTCTCACCGGTGCCGCCGTCATCGACGATGGAGAACGGCGCCGCCGGCGCCTGCACCGAGGCAATGGTCAACGGCCCTGGTCCGGAGTTGCACACCGAGACGTCCATCTCAGCGGACCCCACCCACGCCGGCGCGCCGAAGTCCAGCGTCATCGGATCCACGACGATGTCCGGCACCAGAGCCATGGTCTCGGCGAGGATCGCCAGCGGCTCGGCGCTCGAGATGTGGACCGGACCGCTGAAGCCCGGAGGGGTGCAGGTGGCCACGTCGTACTGCACCGTCTCACCGGGAACGAGGAAGAGCACGCACACGAGGCCGCCGCCGAAGTCGAGGGTGACCTCGGCACACTGCAGCCCGCCGTTCTGAATGTACAGGTAGCTGGTGGTGTTGTTGAAAGTCCCACGACGGGGTCGATCTCCTTGTCGGTGACCAGCTCCGGCGGCGTGAAGGCTGCGTAGTCGATGGTCTGGGCGAAGGAGCTGCCGGTCGGCCCGCACGCCCACCGCACCCCCGCCTGCCAGGTCCGGCCCCTTGACGGCCGGGAAAGGCAGCCCGGCAAACCTCCCGCCGTCCAGGTACGCCTGCTTGAACAACAGGTAGTCGTCTTCGTCTCCCCTGACCCCGAAGAACAGCGTCTCACACATGGACTGAGCTGCTGCATCGTTGAAGCCAAGATAGTCGGAGGCCCAGTCGTAGCTGGGGTGCGGGTCCGGGATCTCCGACAACAGGTCGGCCGAAAAGCTGTACAGCTCGGCGCTGACCGCCCCCGGTGGAACGTATCCGTCGAAGAACGTCCAGCTCTCGCCGGAGCGGATCAGCCCCGAGCACTCGATCTTCAGGGGTTCCGCGGCGTCCGGTGCGCAGGGACCATCCTCGCCCCACACGACCATCAACGCCACGGCGCCCACGCCATCGGGGTTGGTGACCTCCACCACCGGGTCGCACACCTCCTTATTGGCCCGCTCGCGCAGCACGGGGACCCAGAGAGGCGCCCCGGACGACGGCGGCGGGTCTGGGTCGGATCGGGGGGAGATCTCAACGAGGGGAATGGCCGGCGACACAAAGTCGTAGGTCTCCGCCACCACCGCCAGCGGCTCGCCGGAGGTGATGGTCACCTCACCGAAAAATCAGTTCCCCGTGCACGCCGCGACGTCGAAGGTGAACGTCGCCCGGCGCAGGAACGGCACCCGACAGGGGTCACGTTCCGGGAACTCCAGGTCGATCCAGGTGCAGCTCAACCCCGCGTTCTGCAGGTACAGATAGCTCGTTGACCACGTAGATCCCGCTCAGCTCGATCACCGTCGCCCTCGAAAGTGGTGTCCGGCAGCTCGTCGCTCAGGCCAGAAGGCGCCACACCGGCGTACGAGCCATCGTAGGAATCCAAGCCAAGAGTGCAGGCTCGGTCCACAACCACCGCAAGGGACGGGCCGCTCACGGTGCTCAAGTGAGCACCTCCGAACGTCTCATCCTCCTGGTAGGCGAACTTGAAGCGCCGGGTGTCATCGGCGTCTCCGACGAGCGTACCGGACAGCGCCTCGCACGTCCACCCAGCGCCGTAGAGGCCGGGCGAGAAGCTGTACACCTCGGGCGTTCACCGTCCCCGCAGGGATGTCACCGTCCGAGAGCGTCCAGCTCCCACCGGGACCGATCACTTCCGAACACAGCACCGTCAGCGGGCCCGAGGACTGCGGCGCGCAGAACCCCTCCTCGCCCCAGACCAGCATCACGGCGACGGCGTCGTCGGCGCCGTCCGTGTTGGTGACCTCCACCACCGGATCGCACGACTGCTGCCCGGCCAGCTCCCGCAGCACCGGGAGCTCCACCCAGGTGTCCGCACCCCACGCCTGAGACGTCGCACCCATCGTCGAAGCCAACGCGATCAGTGCCGCCATGACACTGCTTAGACAACGCATTCGATCCCCGTTGCAAGCGATTCGGCATCTGTGTATCAGACGGTATGAGACAAGGCACGACCACGGTGTGAGCGAAGGAGCGAGTCCCCGGGCGCGGCGCACCTCCAGCGACCCGGTCACGAATCGACACAGGCCCTCCTTGGACTGTTCCCCATGGACTCGCCCCCCAAAGCTCGACTCCCTCCGTACAGAAAACTGAAGCTCGGGCTGTTCTGCTCTTATTGTGGCATGCGATCGGCCACGGGGCAACACTACGCCCGCCGGGGAGAGGGTCTCGGGCGCCTACTGCTGCCAGGCCTTTCAAACGCTGTACCTCTTCGTGATCGGCTCCGAGGGCCGGCTCGAGGATCGACAGAGCCCGGCCCAGGGTGTTGTTGGCCTCAGCCAGCCGACCCTGCGCCAGGTGGAGCTCGCCGAGCTGGGCCAGGGCGCGCCCCACCTCGGGATGGTCGGCGCCCAGCACCTCCTCGCGGATG
Organism: uncultured Chloroflexia bacterium; assembly: GCA_963695195.1. GTDB lineage: Bacteria > Chloroflexota > Limnocylindria > QHBO01 > QHBO01 > CF-167. Next base: position 2,172 of record CAVOGE010000002.1, on the reverse strand, counting down.
GCGATGGCCTCCAGCAGGTGCGCCCTTCGGCCTCCTGCGGCCGTCCCAGGGAGGCCTCCACCAGCGCGCTGCCGCGCAGGATCTCGGCGACGATGGGGTGACGATCGCCCAGCGCAGCGCGCGCGGCCGCCAGGCTCTGGCGGTAGATCAGCTCACCTCGCCGGGCCGACCCCGTCCTTGAAGCAGGCCTCCGCCAGGTTGGCCTGGTAGATGGCCGTGATCGGGTGGTTCGACCCCGAGCGCCACGTCGGCGATCGCCACCGCGCGCCGGTACAGTGTCTCGGACTCGGCGTGCCGATCCTGCAGCCCCAGCACCACGCCGATGTCGTTGCACGCCACCGCCACCTCGGGGATGATCCAGGCCGAGCCGTCCTCCAGGCTCGCCGGTGCCGCGGCGGTACAAGTCCTCGGCCTCGGCGAGACGCCCAAGCTCCTTGCGCGCCGATGCGAGGTTGACGGTTGCCGCGGCCACCTGGGGATGACGCTCGGGCATGGTGCGCTCCAGCACAGCCAGCGCCTCCGCCAGCACCGTCTCGGCCTCGCCGTACTCGCCGGCATCGAGGAGCGCCAGACCGAGCATGCCGAGAGTCAATCCGGTGTCGGGGTCTTCCTGGCCGTGCAGCCGATGTCGCAGCTCGAGGCAGCGACGCCCCAGCTCCCTCGGCCTCGTCGAGGCGAGACTGCTTCATCAGGAGGATGAGCCTGACCTGGAGCACCGCCGCCAGCTCCTCACCCCGGTCGTTGCGCCGCTCCGCTATCACCTCGGCGCGGTCGCAGAGCGCCTCCGCCTGGGCCAGCCGATTGGCCTGGATGTGGGCCCACGCGAGAGTGTGGAGGGGCCGGATCAAGTCGTCCGCCTGTACTCCCAGCTCCTCCTCGTAGATCGCCAGGGCCTCCTGAGCAGCGCCTCGCCCTCCTGATACAACCCCATTCGCTCGTGGATCGAGCCCAGGGTGAGGAGCAGGCGAGCCCGGGTCTCCGGCTGCTGGTGCAGGCGCTCCCAGATATCTCGGCGCCGCGCTCGACGAGCTCCCTGGCGCTCACGTCGGCAGCCTCGGTGCGCTGCGGGTCGGCAACCCGGAAGAGGCTTTCCAGGTAGGCGGTGGTCTCGCGGGCGGCCGCGGCCTCCCGATTGGCCCGCTCGGCCTCGCGCTTCACCTGGACAGCGAGAACCGTCAACGCGACAGTAGCGACCGCCAGAATCGCAGTCACCGCCAGCCACAGGAGCCGACGACGACGGCGCCGCGGGGCGTAGCGGCACTTGGCGGAGCTGCTCGAGAGAACGTCCACGGCGGTGGGACGGTGAGCCGGTGCCGCTGCCTCGAGCCGGGCGATGAGCCTGGCAAGCCCTGGGGCGACGCCGCGCACCAGCGCTTCATCTTCGCGTTGGCCGCCCGCACCAGCAAGACGCGGGGATCCAGGTCCTCCTCGTACGGAGGCTTTTCCGAGAACAGCTCGTGGAGCAGCAAGCCGAAGGAGTACATGTCGCTGGCCGGGCTGATTGCCTCTCCTCTGGCCTGCTCCGGACTCATGTAGCGTGCCGTGCCCAGCACCATGCCGTGCCGGGTCAGCGTCCCCGTGTCGTCGATCTCCCCCTCGGTCACAACCGCGGCTTCATCGGGCGGAAGGGTGGGAGCCGTTTCCCGGTCCCCGGTCCCGACCGATCTTCCCCGACCGAGGTACGGTGGGCGAGGCCGAAGTCGAGCACCTTGACCTGGCCGACTGCGTCGAGCATGACGTTTTCGGGCTTGAGGTCGCGGTGGACGATCCCCTTGCCGTGGGCGGCAACGAGGGCACTGGCCAAGATGCCCTCCTCGGCGACGCGGAAGCGCAACGCCGGGCTCAGTCCCTCGGCCGCATGGCGCAGGCTGGTGCCCTCGATCAGCTCCAGGACCAGGAGGTCGCCGCCTTCGCCCTCCACGTAGTCGTAGATTCGACGGAATCTTCGGGTGCTCGAGCTGGGACAGCGCGCGCGCTTCGCGAAGGAAGCGCATTCGAGGCTGCTCGTCGAGCCGGCGCTCCGGCCGGATCACCTTGACGGCGACGCGCCGCTGCAGACGGGTGTCCTCAGCGACCCAGACCTCACCCATCCCGCCGGAGCCGAGGCGGCTCAGTATCTTCAGGTGCTGGATGGTCTGCCCGACACGAACTGCGCCGGAGGGCTCGCCTGAC
>CAVOGE010000001.1:0-13286 GCA_963695195.1 uncultured Chloroflexia bacterium | reverse complement strand
AGTGCCAGGTGTCCTCGAAGGCCAGCAGCTGGGCATCGGTGGCATTGCCCGACTCGTCGCGGAAGATGACGTTGTCGTCGCGGTTGGAGTTGAAGGGCGGGTCGAGGTCGAGCAGGTCGACGGCGGCATCGGGCAGGTAGCGACGCAGGATGTCGAGGTTGTCGCCGTAGTAGAGGAGGTTGGTGGCGAGGGCAGTCATCGGTCCACTCCACATGTTGCACCCGGAGAGTCGACTCCGCTGGTCACGTTGTACGCGATTGCGTAGGTCATGGACGGCTCGGCAAGGATGTCCACGGTGCAGCTCAACATCGACGGGTCGAGGTAGCCGCAGTTCGCATCGCAGAATCTGGCGTAGATCGTGATCTGGTAGGACCCCGGTGGAACACGCTGCTCGAGGCTGGGCCACTGCCATTGCCGTTCGAGCACGACGCGTGCAGTGGGGGAGACGACACGGAAGAAGAAGAGCGTTCCTTCGATTCCCATGGGGGCGGTTCCGGTGGCCCCGAGGAGAAGGGTCGCGGCGCCCAGGCCCACCACCGGGATGACCTCGGGCGCCGCCTCGAAGTACTCCGTGGGAGCCCAGCAGCCGTTTTCGTCGTAGCCGGGAGGGATGCTGGGAGCGTCGTACTGGTCGCAGATCTGCACGCCGGTGATCGGCTCACGGCTTGCCAGCTGGCTCGGGGAATCTGCGCGGCCCGTCGGCGCGCAGGCAGTCGCTACCACCAAGAGAATGGCTAGGCGGCGAGTCGGCCTTGGCAATGAGTCCCCCCGCGTGGGCTGCGGGTATCGTTGTCGGTACCTTAGCAGCCGCACAGGCTGTGTCGACCGTTGACCCTCGTCTTGCACCGGCTTGGCGCGATCGCAAGGCGATGGTGTCGAGGCTGGCCCAGCAAAAGCCTACCAGCGACGGCACGCAATCCGGTTGCATGTGCGACCTGGAAGCGCGCAGGATGCGGCGGTGACGCTTACATGGGTCCGGACGCGCACTCCCGCTGCCGCATCAGTGATGGCCGTCGTCTTCGCGATGTCGGCGTGTGCCGCGCCACCGGCCTCGGAAACGGGAAATCCGACCCGGTCGGCGGTTCAAACGGTTGCCGCGACCCCGTCGCCGAGCGAGGTGGCCGGCTTCACGCCACACGAGCCGCTGGAGCCGGGCACGTACACGTCCTTTGTCTTCGACACGCCACTTACGTTCACCGTGCCCGATGGGTGGAAGGTCTTCGAGGACGAGATCGGTGAGTTCGGCCTGGCATTGCTCGAGAATGATGGGCCGTGCCTCTGCATCTGGCGCGACGTCCGCGTGGTGGCGACCGGATGCGTGGAGGAGCCCCAGCCAGGGATCGGCATGGCGGCAGCGGAGATCACGAGCTGGCTGTCGAGCCGCCCGGGTCTCATGCCGAGCGTCCCGCGCGCAATCACCATTGGCGGGCTGGATGGCTACGTGGTCGATGTCCAGATGGATCCTGCGTGGACCGAAACATGTCCGTTCAGCGGTGGCGAGCCGACCGTCCCGACGCTCATTGGGACGGGCATCAGCGAGGGCGTCCTGTGGGGTACAGGCCCGGATTCGGCCCAGCGCGTGTACATCCTCGATCTCGGCGGCGAAAACGCGGGCAACATCGCGATCAATGTCGAGGTCTGCTGCGGGGTTGAGTTCGAGGAGCGGATGGCAGCGGTGACGCCTGTCATCGAATCGTTCGCGTTCGCCGACTAGTCGCGGTTTGAGGTGAACGCGGTCGAGGGGTTGGGTCCCCTCGAAGTCACTGAGAACGAAACCAGGGGCCATCGCATTGCGGTAGACACCGTACGTGTCCGAGAAGGTCGAGGGGACGCCCGTCTTCCCGGGAGGCGTCGGCCACCGGCGGAGGACTGAGGATCAGGCCTTGCCGCGTGCTGCCCAGGCGCGGGCCGTCAGGTTGATTGAGCCGTCCGGCGATGGCCGAAGGTTGGTGGAGAGGCGGTCCCTGAGCGCGGTCCTGCGCTCCGCGTCGAGCGTAGCGAGGTAGGCGCCGGCGGGGCCCTGGCTGCCAAGGAACGGCAGCCAGTAGTCGTCGATCCCGGCGAAGCGGGTGGGAACCTCAATGGCCGTATCGGTCACGTCGGTCAGTCCGGCAGCGCGGAAGGCGTCTGCGAGCGCCCCGGCGCGTGAGATCGGGAAGCGGCGGCCCTCGTGCAGGTGCGCCGCCGCCGGGTCCAGCTCGGTGACGGCGTCCCAGAAGGTGCGCAGGAACTGCATTCCGTCGACGTAGTCCCAGACGTAGGCGGCGACGATGCCGCCGGGGCGCGCAACACGGCGCATCTCGTGCATGGCAGCCGGCTGATCGGGCACGAAGTTGAGGACCAGGCCCGAGGCGACGACATCGAACTCGCCGTCGCTGAAGGGGAGCGACTGCGCGTCGGCGACGCGCAGGTCGGCATCGGGGAGGCGCGTCGCGGCCGCGGCGAGGAAGGCCTCGGAGGGATCGACCCCGGCCAGCCGGGTCGGCGACGCGTGGGCTGCTGCGGTCGCCAGCAGGGCTCCGGTGCCGCAGCCGACGTCAAGCCACGATCCCGCCGGAGCGGCCAGCCAGCGGACGAACGTCTCAGCGACGGACAGGCTCCATCGGCCCATGAAACGGTCGTAGGCGGATCCCTGGTCCCAGCGGTCGGCAGGGTCGGTCACGGCAATCCCCCACGTGGTGATGGGCAGAGGGTTGTCCGGCGACTAGGTTAGCATCGGACGATGGCCAAACGGCTCTCCAGTCCAACTCTTGTAGGCCGTCGCGCGGAGCTGGAGCAACTGAAGGCGGCGGTTGACAGGGCCGCTGACGGAGTGCCCGGCATGGTGCTGGTCGCGGGCGAGGCCGGCGTGGGGAAGACGCGGCTGGTGGAAGAGCTGGCGGCGGGGGCCCGCGAGCGCGGATACCAGGTCCTCATCGGCGGCTGCGTCAGCCTCAGCGCCGATGTTGCTCCTTACGCCCCCATTGTTGAGGCGCTGCGACCGCTGACGCGAAGTGGCGCCGAGCCGGGCCTCGAGGCTGTTCTCGGGGCGCATGCCTCCAACCAGGCGGCCATGACCGCGGATTCGACCGGCATCTCTCCGGACTCGGGGCAATCCCGCAGGCTGGAACTCCTTCTCGGGATGCTGGGTCGGCTGGCGGCTCGGGCCCCTCTCGTGCTGGTCGTGGAGGACATCCAGTGGGCGGATCGGTCCAGCCTCGACCTGCTCGCCTTCCTCGTCAGGAACCTTCAGACCGAGCCGATCCTGCTGCTGCTCACCCTGCGGACCGATGAGCCCGAGTCCAGTCGCGAGTTCCTGCCATTCATCGCCGAGCTGAGTCGTCGTGGCGGTGTTGAGCGGATCGACCTGGCACGGCTCAACCGGGCCGAGGTCATGGAGCAGCTCAGCGCGATCGTGGGCGCGCAGGCCGCCTCCCCGTTGATCGAAGAGGTGTACAGCCGAAGCCAGGGAAACGCCTTCTTTACCGAGGAACTGTTGGCCGCCGAGTCGATAGCGGGCGATATGCCGCAGACCCTGCGAGATGTCCTGATGGCGCGCGTCGGAGCACTCAGCCACGATGCCGGCGAGCTGGTGCGCGTCGCGTCGGCGGCGGGTCGGCGCTTCTCGGAGTCCATCCTGACGCACCTCACCGATGCCGACAGCAGCGACTTCCGCGTGGCTCTGCGGGAGGCGCTCGACCAACAGATCCTGGTGCGCGACGGAGATCCCGGCGCTGTGCGGCTTGGCTTCAGGCACGCGTTGGTCCAGGAGCTCATGTACGCGGACCTGCTGCCGAGCGAACGAGTGCGCCTGCACGCGGCCTGCGCGCGCGCGATCGAAGAGGATCCGTCGGCAGCGTCGGATCCGGGGCTTGCGTCCGAGCTCGCCTACCACTGGCAGGCGGCGGAGGAGCCTCAGCGTGCACTGCAGGCATCGATCAGCGCGGCGGCCGCGGCGGAGGCGGCCGGAGCGCGGACCGAAGCCGCGCTGCAGTTCGAGCGCGCGCTCGATCTGTTGGCCGGGCTCCCGGGCGCAGAAGCCGGGTTGCCTCTTGATCGCGTCCAGCTGCTCGAGCGCGCAGCCGCGAGCCGGCTCGAAGATCCCTCCCGCGCCGTTGCGCACATCCGCGAGGCGATCGGGCTGGTCGATGCCGGGGCTGATCCCGGGCGTGCCGGGCTCTTGCAGGCCGCCCTCGGTCGCTACCTGTGGTTCAGCGGCGACGGTGAGGCGGCCCTCGCGGCATGCCGCGAGGCCGTACGGCTCGTGCCCCCGCAGCCGCCGAGCGTCGAGCGGGCGCGCGTCACCGCCGGCCTGGGCCAGATCCTGATGATTCTCGCGCACTCCGAGGAAGCGGTGCGCTACTCCGAGGAGGCGGTGCAGCTGGCGACGGCGAGTGGCGCCCGCGCGGTCGAGAGCCATGCCCTGAACACCCTCGGCCTCCTGACCGCCTACCTGCGCGATGTTGACGCCGGCCTGGCCATGTTGCAGCGCGCGCTCGAGATTGCAATCGAAATCGGCAGCGTCGACGACGTCGGCCGCGCCTCCACGAACCTACAGGATGTCCTGATCGTCGCCGCGGCGCGGTTCGACGAAGCGGGAGATATCGGCCTGGCGGCGCTTGACCCTGCCAGCGAGCCGAGCCTCAGCGGCGTCTGGGGCGCCCTGGCGCTCATCGATGTCGCGTGGGCTCGGTATCTGGGTGGGCGATGGGACGAGGCCATCGCCGCGCTGGACCGCGCCCGGCTGCAGCCGTCACGCGGCGCGGGCGAGATCGAGTGGGAGATCCGCTCTGCCCAGCTGCTCGTTGGCCGCGGCGAGTCCGATGAGGCCGGCCGCAAGCTCGAGCTGCTCGCCGGGATGCTCGAGGGCGCTGCCGACACGCAGTGGATCGCGCCAGCGACGGCCGCGCAGGCTGAGTTCGCTCTCTGGCGCGGCGATCCAGCCGAGGCGTTGCGAGTCGTAGATGAGGGGTTGGGACGGGTGGAGCCCTCGTTCGGCGCCAATGTCTCGCGCATCGGCCCCCTGCTCGCCCTCGGCACGCGGGCAGCCGCCGACGTCGTGGAGCGCAACCGGCGAGATCGGCCCGGCGCAGTTGTGGAATCGGCTCGCAGCCAGGCGGCCGCGCACCTGGCCGCGATGGTTGCCATCCGAGGTGAGATTGCCGCCCGCTGGCCGGCGCACCTGCGTCTGGCAGACCCGTACCTGGCCCTATGTGAGGCCGAGTCGAGCCGCCTTGCGGGCGGGAGCGATCCCAGGGCCTGGGCACGGGCAGCGGGGTTCTTCCAGGCGTTCCCGCAGCCCTACGCGGTCGCATATGCGCGGTACCGTGAGGGGGAAGCGCTGCTGGCCGTCCGACGCCATGCCACAGGGGCGCGTTCCGCACTGCGTGCCGCATACGCCACAGCGTTGACGCTCGGGGCGGCACCCTTGCAGGCCGCCATCGAGTTGGTTGCCCGTCGCGGGCGCGTGAGTCTCGGCGAAGGGGTCACTGCCCGGGGACGATCAACCGCGCCGGCCGGCCTCACTGCGCGAGAGTTGGAGATCCTGGCGCTGATGGCCGACGGCCTGACGAATCGGCAGATCGGTGAGCGGCTGTTCATCACCGGGAAGACGGCGGGGCATCACGTGTCCAACATCCTCGCCAAGCTCGGCGTCCACAACCGCGCCGAAGCGGCGGCCGAGGCGGTCCGCATCGGGATCACTCCGCCGCTGGCGTGATCCTGTTGGCCTCGTAACCGTTCACGCTGGGTGAGCTCGTTGGCTGTCGGCGGTCGGTGCGGTGTTCCACCCAACCCACGATAGCCAACCGCAGGCTCCGAATCCGCGCCGGAAGGGTCGTGCGCGGCCGTCCGTGGCGCGCGTCCGATGCCAGGCGGGAAGCATCGGCCTCGCGACGGAACTGGGCGGTGCGATCGTCGTGAATGATGCGGGCGCTGTAGTCGCTCATTGTTCGCTCCTGTCGTTTGGGGGACAGAAGCAGGGTGCGGCGCGCCGAGCGTGGGGGCATCGGGCGATCTCCCCATGTTCGAGCCGCGGAATGCCCCATTTCGTGCGTCATATGTTGTCGCAGCGGTTGGAGCTGAAGGGCGGGCCGAGGGGACCACGCGGCCCAAATGGCAGCGTCGGAAGGTCGACTTCGAGGACAAAGACGGCGTGGAACAGGTGGATGAATTTCGAGAAGTTGCGTGAGCCACCGCAAAGGAACGTAGCCGCATGACTCCGGTCGGCGACCAGGGATCTCACCTTCTCTACATCCCAGATGTTTGCCGGTGCCGGAAAGGCCCTCGATGAGGTAATTCTTCCTGCCCATGTGCTGGGGAATACTCATCCCCCCTAACGTAGGCTCGCCGCGCCGAACAAGCGTCGAACGATGTCTGCTTGAATCGCATTCCCCACATCTCTATTCCTGCCTAGCATGGCCCCATGGGCGGGAAGCGAACGACTGCTCGGGCATTCCACGACGCCGTCGGAGTCGAGGACTGGCGGGTCCTGTTCTCTGGCGCCCACGCCTACTTCCGCGTCGGGTCGTTCGCGGAAGCAGCGAGGTTTGTGGCCGCCATCGCCGAAGTTGCGGAGGTTGTGGGCCACTTTCCCGACGTGGACGTGCGACCCGAAGGAGTCACAGTCCGGACCGCCTCCGGGGAGTACGGAGCTCTGAGCCATCGTGATGTCGAGCTGGCACGCCAGATTTCGGCAGAAGCTCGGATGTTGCGGATCGAGCCGGACCCGTCCCAGGTCCAGGTCGTGGGTATCGCGGTAGCACAGGATGCAGGCAGCGACGTGGGCCCGTTTTGGGCCGCAGCCCTCGGGTACAGGAGCCTTGGACCGAAAGAAGACGTCGTCGATCGGCACCGGCGTAACCCGCACGTGTCGTTTCAAAGCCTCCGCCCTCCCAAGCCGGGGCGTGGCCGGACCCACATCGACGTCAGCGTGCCGGCCGATCAGGCCGAGGCACGAGTCGCGGCAGCACTCGAAGCGGGCGGACGCCTGGCGGACGGTACGCATGTGCCCCATTGGTGGACACTCGCGTCGCCCGAGAACCACGGCGTCGACATCGCCGCTTGGCCGGACTTCGAGGACGACGAGGAGGACGGCTGATGCGAAGTGTGACCTATTCGATGGGCGTCTCACTTGACGGTTACATCGTCGGGCCGGACGGCCGCTTCGACTGGACGGTGCCCGACCAGGAGGTCTTTCGCTTCTGGATCGACGAGATACGAGAGGTCGGCGTCCATCTGATGGGGCGACGGCTGTACGAGACGATGCTGTACTGGGAGACCACGGACCAGGATCCACCGCTCGACGACGCGGAACTCGAGTGGGCTGCGCTCTGGAATCCGCTCCCAAAGGTGGTGTTCTCCACCACGCTGTCGGCGGTGCAGGGCAATGCCCGCCTGGCCTCCGACGGCCTGGCGGAGGAGATCGAGCGGTTGCGAGCCGAGCCGGGGGAGGGCGACATCGCGATCGGGGGCGCGACGCTCGCCGCCGATGCAGCCGCACTGGGTCTGATCGACGAGTACCGAGCCATGGTCTACCCGGTGCTGGTTGGCGGCGGCATTTCGTACTTTCCGCAGCGCGAGCGCCGGGTGGATCTTGAGCTCGTCGAGACCCGCACCTTCAGCTCGGGAGTCGTCTACCTCCGCTATCGCGTGGCGCGCTAGGCGCGCGGCCGCGCTCAGGCCGATTCAGCTGCCCGCTTCATGCCCTCGGGTAGAAGCGCATCGGGCGCAGTCCTGGCGGGCGCTTCGTCGTAGGATGGCCGCCTGGAGGGCGGCGACGTAATGGGCGATCCGGTCGGCGAGATCATCGGGGACTACCGCGGCTTCGTCGCGCAGCAACACGCTCGCCTCCTCGCCCGCGGCATCGACATCCGCCCCTACCCGCTCAGTCACCTCGCCTTCCGCGTGCCCGAGTGGGACCAGTACGTCCACGTTCGGACGCTGTTGGAGCGCCATGCGGTCGCCAATCGCGAGAACGTGTGGAACGGCCGCCCGATCTCCTTGATCGTTCCCGCCGAGCCGCTCGAAGTCCTCGACGGCAAGGCGGTCCCGCTCATCGAGCTCATCCCGCCCGTCCACCAGCGCGTCTACAAGATGGGGCTGGAACACCTGGGCGTCGTGGTCGGCGACACGTTCGATGCGTTCGTGGGAACCCATAAGCCCGTCCTGACGGGACAGCAATTCCAGGGCCCGAACAGCACGCCCGACCCCGTCTACATCCTGATGGAGGACTTCACCCACGTGAAGTTCTACCGACTCTCCCTTCGGGCGTCCGTCGAGCTCGATGGCGGTGCGTTCGATGTCGGGTTCCACCACGTCGAGGATTGGGTACCTCAGCGCCTCGTGACGGCGACCGGCCCGAACCCCTTGCCCCGGTGACCGGGCGCGCAGGGTGCCAGGGCCAGGCCTACATCGTCATCGGGCTCATGAGCTGGAAGTAGTTGCCGTCGGGATCGGCGAGGGTGGCGATCCATGCGTCGGGCGCCTCGCCCGGCTGGTAGGGCTCCCGGACCACCGTCGCGCCCGCAGCCTTGAACAGCTCGAAGTCGCCGTTCACGTCGGTGCTCTCGAGGTTCCAGAGCAGGCGTCCCGGCTGCGTGTTGGGGCCCTTGACCTGATCATGCGGCCCGACGGTGACAAAGCCGGTACCCAGCTGCCATCCGTTGTACCCGCCCTCGCTCCAGCCGGGCGCGCCGAAGAGCTTGGTGTAGAAGTCGGTCAGACGTTGCGGATCCTCGGATCCGATCAGGATGCTCGACAGGCTCAGGTTCACGCGACCTCCTCAGGTGATGTGACGAAAGGACGGCGAGAGGGTAGCAGCCGGGGCTAGCCTAACCGGCGGGTAACGCATGGGTACAGGGGAGAAAGGCACGTTGTGTGGGTGCCCACCGTCAAGCGCGCAGGTCCGTATCGGTTCTTCTTCTGGAGCAATGAGTTGCCTGAGCCGGCCCACATCCACGTGGAGTCAGGCGGCGGGCATGCCAAATTCTGGATCGAGCCAGTCAGCCTCGCGGATAGCGATGGCTACAATGCCAGGGAGATTGCCCGCATTCGCCGACTCGTTGAGGCGAATCGGGCAGAGCTCAAGGAGCGATGGCGTGACTTCTTCAGCGACTAGTCCTGTCCGTGCGACTAACGTCAAGGTGGGACGCGCTCACCTAGAGGTATCGCTCAGTGACGGACGAGCGGTGCGTGTACCGATCGCGTGGTTCCCGCGCCTGGCCTCCGGTTCGCCGGAGCAGCGGCAGCGGTGGCGCTTGATCGGACACGGCGTGGGGATCCGCTGGGAAGAGCTGGACGAAGATCTCTCGGTTGAGGGCCTGCTCCGCGCCTAGGACTCGTCAGTCGCCCACGAGTTCACGCCAGGGTCCCATGAGCGTTTCGAGGTCATCGGTCGAGAGCAGGTCGCTCACCACCTGGGCGCCGACGGCGTCCAGGACCACTGGTGAGGCGTCGACCGCCGCCTGGGCGGGCGTGATGTCACGGCCGTATCCCGCGATCTGGAAGCCGCCCGAGAACCAGGTGTTCACCCACCGGGTGACCTCCTTCTGGGCCGCGCGCAGTTCTCGCTCGCGTCCGCCGCGTTTCGCCGCCTCGAGCATCGCCTCGCGGGCCCGGTGGCGAGCGGGGTCATTCCCGGCCAGGCTTGCCAGGAACAGCGCCTGGCCCTGGTCCACCGTCTCGAGGCGTTCGAGCAGTTCGTCGACTTTGAGCTGGTTTGGACCGAACTCCTTCTTCATCCGGTGCCGGCAATCGTGGCGATCTCAGCGCGCCGATCCGCGCTGATAGCCCTCGGGGACCGGGCCAATCACTTCCATGCCGTATCGCTCCGCGATCTTCGACAGGGCTTCGGGGTCCACCTCGCCCCGGGCGATCGCGGCACTCAGCTCGTCGAAGTAGCCGACCATGGCTGCCGGAGCGTAGATGTTGAGTTTCCGGCTCGGTTGCGTGCCGACCCGGAAGCCGTGGGGCACGCCAGCGGGAATGAAGATGAACGAGCCGGCGGGGCAGGCGGTCTCCTCGCCGTCGATGAAGATGATGTACTCGCCCCTGAGCACGTAGAACGCCTCGGCGGCGTTGTGGTGGATGTGGAGGGGTGGTCCGAAGCCCGGCGGTTCATCGGCCTCCAGAAGCGAAAAGGCACCGCCGGTCTGTTCACCGGTCGCCTTGAGGGACATGCCGAAGCCACCGAGGTCGATGGCACGACCCTCCCCGGGCAACAGGATGACGGGCCGAAGAGGGGCTTCACTCATGACGGACGCCCGTACCGGGTGTCAGGCAACGAGCAGTGGTGGCGAGCTCGGTCATTGGTCCCCGCGAGAGTTGGCCCAGGCAGGCGCTTGAGCCTGCGGAGAGGGTAGCAGCGGGGGCAAGCATCACCGACCGGTAATCAAACGGTAAGGATGCGCCGGGCAGCCTGCGCCAGTGCCCAAGGTCAGAGACGCCCTGCGGAGGCTGCACGAAGCTGGGTGGCGGGAGGTTCGCCAGACGGGGAGCCATCGGCAGTTCCAGCACCCCAGCCGGGCTGGAACCGTCACGGTCGCCGGTCCGCCGAGCGACGACCTGCCCCCTGGGACATGGCGAAGTATCCTGCGTCAGGCAGGACTCGATGAGGAGCGGAGATGAAGTACGCCGTCGTCTACGAGGAGGCTCCCCACAACTGGGCCGCGTACGTTCCGGATCTGCCCGGCTGCGTCGCCACCGGTCGAACGAGGGCCGTGGTCCAGCGCCGGATTCGGGAGGCGATTGCGCTGCATCTCGAGGCGATGCGCACCCGGGGCGAGGACGTGCCCGAGACGAGCGCCGCGGTCGAGGTCATCGAGGTCTAGTCACGTGCTGCTGACCGACCTGGACCCAGACCTCGCCGCAGCCGCCATCACCGCCGTCCGGCAACGCTCGCCGCGCCAGATCGCTGATGCGCTGATCAGTGCTGCCGCGCGGCAGGCCGGTGGTGCGGCTGGGGGGTTGACCCGCGCCCACCCGATCGCCCCCTGGGTGAAGGCCACGCCTCCTAACCGCGACGCAGTCCGGACTTCTGAACTGCTCGGAAGCTGTTCCAGAGTTCTGGCATCGTCACCGGCGGCGGCTCCGTTGGCGCGTCCCAGCTCGCGATCAGCGCCAGTGCCTCCGCCTCGGTCACCTCGACAAAGGCACCGCCCGACTGCAGCGTGCCCTCGATCGCGTCGTCAAGACCCGTGGCGCCTCCATAGTAGCCATGGATACGCAGAGCGTTTTCGTTGGAGTACTCCAGCTGCGATAGCTCCGGGCCGAAGATCTTGCCTTCGTCCCTGCCGATGTCCGTATCGAACCAATCGCTCCGGAGAATCGACCTGGCTTCGGCAAGGCTGGCGCCCTCACGTTCGCGGAACACGTAGATCGGCTTGAGGTCCTCGTCCTTCCGCAGCTGGACCCAGTACCGGCACGTGTGGCTCATCCGTGCACTCCTTTCGGCTCGGCCGATGGCAGAAGTCAGTTGAGATTGGCGCCGATGTCTCCCCAACCCGGTGGGGTGTCCGCGGTGCCGGGGACGCCTGTCGGTGGCGCCAACTCATAGTCATTGGCGAGACCCCACTCCAGGGCTGCGCTGCGGAGCGCGGGGTTGCCGGCGTTGAGGTAGAAGGTGGCAAGAGACAGGTCGCCAAACTGCATCAGCGCGTCGCTGAGTGCCACCTCCGTCCCGGCCTGACCCAAGCCGACCAGGCCGTAGGCGATGGCCACCGTCTCTTTCGACTGGAGCAGTGGCAGCAGGCGGTCGATATGGTCGCCGAAGATCCTGGCGAGTGCGTCGGCCGCAAGCTCCCCCGTCGAGTTGAGGCTTGCACGCGGTGCCTTCAACCTATCGAGGAGGAACGCCTCGGCGCGGGAATCCCCGATACGTCCGAGCAGATACGTCACGAGATCCCGCGTGTTCTCGTCGCCAGTGCCAGCAAGGGTGAGCAGCGGATCCACCGCGGGGGCCCCGATCGCGACCAGTGCCTCGTCAGCGCTGTCGAATTCCATCTTGTCTTCTTGGAAGAGGTGCGCGCCGCTCACCTGGAAGAGCGACAGCTCGAGCGTCCGGACCAATGGCTCGACGGCACGAAGATCACCGATCTGCCCGAGCGCCAGCGCCATGCAGTCAACCGCTGCGCCAGACAGTGCGGCGATGAGTGTGTCCACCGCTTCGGTGGCCTTGCGCGTGCCCAGGTTGTAGGCGGCATCACATGCCGGCCCCTTGCCGCGCACCGAATCGTACTCACCACGTTGCACGAGGGAGATCAGTTCTTGCGTGCTCAGGTCGTCGTAGTGCACGGCACAACTGCTCGTGGTGGCGACGCCCAGGGTGATGATGGCCAACCAGACGCGCACGCGTCCAACTCGGTGCCCCCTCGCCTCAGACGGTGCGAGCATTGCGATTCTCCTCACGGGCCTGTGTCCACTTCCACTGTGAGCACTCGAACTGGCCCTGCGTCTAGAGGCGAAGGTCATCAACCACCGGTTCCGAGGCTGACGAGCTGGCCCCTGCGGGTAACACCCCGCCCCTCGCGAGCGTCCTATTGGTGCAGCCTCACCCATCTCCCGAGTGCTGCCCACCAAGGAGAAGCCGATGTTTCGCAGACTGCTTCCGGCGCTCGCCGCCGTGATGATGCTCTCCCTTCCCACGAGTGCCAGCGCCGCGCCCCCTGCCATCTATCACACCATCGATGGCCGCTTCGCCAGCGCCTATTTCACGAGCCTCGATGGCTGTCTCCAGACCGATGTCTGGGTCTCCAGCTCGGCCGCCACCTACGCACCGCAGCCCGGCGTCCAGGACAGCCTGAACAAGCAGGGCCTGACGTCAGTGCAGATCGTGGTCTACGACACCTGCAAGCCGATGGAGGGCAAGCACTACCCGATCGTTGCTGAGTGGTTCTCGCAGACCCCTGATCGCCTCGTCGCCGAGTCACGCATGCGCGCTGCATCCCTCGACGTGACCCTGGCGATGACCGATTCGGTGTCCGGCGACACGGCGAGCGTGTCGGTCGATCTGACCTGGGTGGCCACTGCCGGAGCTCATCCCGATACGGTGCGCAACAACCACGTTCGCTTCCCGGGCGAGGGCATCGTGAATACGCACGACAACAACATCAACCTTCCGGCCATGGCCTGGGGGACCGTATGGCTGCATGGCGTCAACGTTGCGCCCGGGGCAGACGAGAGTGCCACGCTCGAGCAGATCAAGTCCTCGTGCATGGAGATTGCCTTCCCCCACTGGGCCGGCGACTCCCTCTTCTGTTTCGGGTTCTGACGTCCGCGAGGGCGAGTCCACCACGGGTCTCGCTCACCCG